>JBCBNR010000014.1:0-18029 GCA_039821665.1 Pseudomonadota bacterium | reverse complement strand
CCCAAAGGCAAGGGTTTGGTTCCAAGTTTTGCCCAAAAAGTCGTAGTACATCGCTTAGAATTCTGCGGCACTGCATAAATTTCAGACAGGTAGGCCCTAGCTGCTCGTTTCGGGATCAAACACCCGGTCGTCGAAAAAGGCGTTGGGGGCCAGGATCAAGTGACCTGATTCCGCTGGCGCCTCGGTCGGGACTGTTAGGCCGCCTTCGAGCTTTGAGGAATGGCGGGGCAGTTCCGCCCCCAACCCGCGCAGCGCTTGGCGGTACAGATCCGTGCGGAACACCGATTGAACGCGGGCCGTTGCCTCTTGCCGGTCCAGGCCGGTGCGCGAGGCCAATTGGTGCCCGATCCAGGCGGCCTGACTGCGCCAGGGAAAGGTGGCTTGGCCGGTGTGAAACTCCATAAACCCGTCCACCTGGCGCTGCTCGCCTTGGGGAGAGATGGTCAGGCGTCCCGACAAGGCTCGGTCGATCACTTCGGGTGGCATGTCCAGATGGTTGCTTTTGCCCAAGATCTGGGCCGCCAGGGTGTGTGAACTGGGTTCCGCCAACCAACGGCCCGCGCGCCAAACCGCGCGGATCAGGCGCGCGCACAGCATCCCCTCCCTCTGGGCCCAATCGGCGCGCACGCCCAGCACCTTTTCGGGGGCGAATTGCCAGATTGCGTTGCCGGGCAGCAGCAGGGTGCCGACCCCGTTTTCCACTGCGATGGAGCCCCAGGGCTCGCCCACGCAAAAAGCATCGATATCGCCCGCCTTGATCGCCTCGGCCATCAAGGGCGGGGGCACGGTGCGGATGTCCAAGCTTTGGGGGGCGGGCAGGCCAAGCGAGGAGAGCCAGTAATACAAAAGCTCTGCATGCATGGAGAACGGGAAGGGCACGCCGATGCGCAAGGTGCCTTCGGCCGCAGCAATCACCGCGCGCCCCGCCTTGGTCGCATCGGCAAAGTCAAAGTCATGGCCGCCTGCGCGCAAGCGCGAGGCCAGGGCATTGTTCACACCGATGACCGTGCCGTTGACAGACAGAACCGAAATCGCCTCCAACGGTGTGGCAGCACCACCTAAACCCAAGGCGGTGGCCACCGGCACGGGGGACAGCAGGTGAGCCGCATCCACTTGGCCAAAGGACAGCATATCGCGCAAGGACGACCAGGACGGCGCGCGCACCAGATCGAAGGCCAGCCCCTCTTCGGCGGCAAAGCCCATTTCTTGGGCGACGATGAGGGGTGCCGAATCGACCAAAGGGATAAAGCCGACTCCCAGGCGTGCCTCGCTCATGACAGCAGGCCCGCAGCCGTCACCAGGGCGGCGGCCACATCCGCCACCTTCTTGCCCTGGTCCATCGCGGTTTTGCGCAACAGGGCGTAAGCCGCGTCCTCATCCAGGCCGCGCGCCTTCATCAACATGCCTTTTGCGCGGTCGATCACCTTGCGTTCTTCCAAGGCGGCCTTGGTCTCGGCCAGTTCGGTGCGCATGCGTTGGAACATGTTGAACCGCAGGATCGCCGCATCCAAGATCGGCTTCAGCCGGTCGGGCTGCATGCCGTCCACCACATAGGCTGAAACGCCCGCCTCGATCGCAGCCCGGGTGCGCTGATCGTCCGAGCGGTCCACAAACATCGCCACGGGGCGAGCCATTGGGTCCGACGCAAGCGCCAGCTCCTCCAACTCATCCCGAGAGGGGTCGGCCACATCGATCAACACCACATCGGGATTGAGGGCGAGGATTTTGCGGGTGAGGCCCGAGGCTTCGGCAATCACTTGGATGTCGAAATCGCCCGCCGCGCGCAGACTGTCGATGATCAACAGCGCGCGATCGCGATCTTTTTCCACAACGATGATCGAAAGTTTGGTCATCTTGCCCCCACATGTCCTTGGGGGGCGTCGGCTGTAAATCAGTTTTTGCCCACATCCAGGCACGGGCGCGTGCTTGCGCATAATTTGTGCAGAAATCCCGGATCTTCGATCAGCGTGCGCACGACAAAGGGCAGTGCCGCGCGATTGCGGGGCTTCGCGACGCTGTCTTCGTCAATTTACACAGTGTTGCCGCTCTGTCCTCTCGCCTCGGCCACACAAATCGTGGAAATCTGGGCCAAGCCTGGGGCGATGGCGTATTTTACGGAACACAAGCCGCTGGTTGGATAGGGGGGGATGGGCATGCAGGACACGACCAACACGCTGGACCCAAGAGGGTGGCCTGCGCCCGAGACGTTTCTGACCTATCAACTGACCCGCGTGGTGCAGGAACTGAACGCCCAGGGCACGGCCTACGTGAGGCGATATTCTGACCTGTCTTTGGTGCAATGGCGCATTTTGCTGATGGTGCAGCGCTTTGGCAAAAGCAATCCGCGCGACATCACAGCGGCAACTGGCATGGATAAGGGGCTTTTCAGTCGCAACCTTAAAGGCTTGATATCGCGCAAGCTGATCACAGCGCGGAAAGACCCCAAGGACCGACGCCGGATCGACCTGGTCGTCACCCCCACAGGACGGGCACTGTACGACAAAATCATCCCCTTGATGGAGCAACGGCAGGCACACGTGTTGCACGGCCTGACCCAAGGAGAGGTGGCGCAATTTCAGCGTATGCTCGACATCGTCTCGCGCAACGCCGCGTTTCGCGCGCCTACGGGCTAAGCGGTGCGTCAGCGCCCGCGCGCGAAGGTCAGGATTTGCGACAGGGCAAATCCGATGACCGCCAGGCTGACCATGGTGGGCCCTGTGGGGGTGTCGAGCCAGAACGACGCCCATAGCCCGCCCACAGTCGCGCCAGAACCGAGAAGGGCTGCCAGAAGCGCCATATCCTCGGGGCCGCGGGCAAAGGCTCGAGCGGTGGCTGCAGGGATGATCAGCAGTGCCCCGATCAAAAGCGCGCCGACAATCTTCAGCGACACAGCGACAACCACCGCGAGGGTCAGGGTCAGGATCATCGCCTCGCGCTGTGGGTTGGTGCCGCTGGCATAGGCGAGATCCGGGTTCAACGTGGCGGTCAAAAGGCCTTGCCAGCGCCAGGTCAAAAGCCCCACCACCACAGCGCCTCCGCCCCAAATCACCGCAAGATCGCTGATTTGTACGGTCAGCACATCGCCAAACAGGAAAGCATGCAAATCCACCCGCATGCCCGGCAGCAGCGAGATGGCCACCAAGCCCAGGGCCAGGGCCCCATGGGCCACCACGCCCAGCAGGCTGTCCGAGGTGTTGCGCCGACCGGTCAGCAGCGTGACACCCAAGGCAACGACCAGTGCGATGGCCAGAACGGCAAGGCTTAGCGAGACGTTCAGCCACAATCCCAGCGCCACGCCCAGCACACCGGCATGGGCAGTGGCATCGCCAAAATAAGCCATGCGGCGCCACAGCACAAAACACCCCAAAGGTGCTGTGGCCAAAGCGACGCCCAAGGCGGCGAGGGCCGCGCGCAGCATGAAATCGTCAAACATCTTAGCGGCCGGGGTCGGATACAGCCGTTGGGGCCTTGGCGTCCCCGTCGGAGTGCGAGTGGTCGTGCCCGTGGCTGTGATCGTGGTCATGACTGTGGTCATGACTGTGGTCATGGCTGTGGTCATGGTCGTGCCGATAGAGCGCGAACATCCCCTCTGACTGGACACCGAACAGCGCTTGATAGGCCGGCTCACTTGCCACGGTTTGGGGGCGGCCCGAACAGCAGACATGCCCGTTAAGACAGATCACCCGGTCAGAGGCGCTCATCACCACATGTAGATCGTGGTTGACCATCAAGACGCCACAGCCCAGCCGGTCGCGCACGTCTTCGATCTGACGATAGAACTTGGCGCAGCCCTGGTGGTCCAGCCCTTGCGTCGGTTCGTCCATGATCAAAAGATCGGGGTCGGCCAGCAGGGCGCGTGCCAGCATCACCCGTTGCAATTGCCCGCCCGATAGGGTTGCGAGCGCGGACTTGCCCGCCTCTGCCAACCCGGCCTCAGACAAGGCCGCCTCGATTTTATCGCGTGGGTGCCGTGTGGGCAGGTTTAAAAAGCGCGCGACCGAGAGGGGCAGGGTCGGGTCGATGGCCAGCTTTTGCGGCACATAGCCGATTTTCAGGTCGGGCGCGTGGGTGATGGTGCCCACTTGGGGCGTCAGCGCGCCAATGATTGCGCGCAAAAGCGTGGATTTGCCCGAGCCGTTGCGCCCAAGCAGGGTTACGATCTCGCCCCGGTCCACGTGAAACCCCACCTCCCACACCGCGGGGGTGCTGGTATGGGCAATTGAGACATTGTCCAGCGTGACCAAGCGCGTGTCGGTCAGACCTGCAGCGGAGGCGTCCATCATGGTTGTGGCGGGTCCTGGCATTTGGGGCAAAGACCTTCGACCTCGACCATCACCCGCTCCACCGCGAAGCCCTGGCGCGCGGCAAGCTCGTCCAAGCCGCTGTTCTGAGGGGCCAAAGGCGCCTCGGCCACGGTGTCACAACCGCGACAGATCAAAAAGGTGGGCCGGTGGCCGTCTTCCGGGGTCGAGCATGCGACAAACGCATTCAACCGCTCGACACGGTGCACAAAGCGCTGTGCCACCAGGAACTCCAATGCCCGGTAGACCACAGGGGGTTGCGAGCCCAAACCCTCGGCGCGCAGCACTTCAAGGATGTCATAGGCGCCCATCGCCCGGTGCTCGGCCAACAAAAGCTCCAACACCCGTCGGCGCACGGGCGTCAGGCGCAAACCGCGCGCGTCGCACAGGGTGCTCGCCGCATCCAGCCCCGTGCGAATGCACGCGGTATGGTCATGGGGGGCAAAGCTGTCATGTGCCAAGAGAAGGGCCTGTGAAAGAGGCGACGCGATGGGTCTTGATAAGCCAAAGCGAAGTCGCTAGCAACACAGTTATGTTATACTATAACACATCGCGCGCAGCCCTGTGTGGGGCATTGCTGGCTTGGGGGGCTGCAAGCGTTGCTGTCGCCGCGCCCAAGGTGATCACGGATATCGGCCCGGTCCACGGTTTGGTCTCACAGGTTATGGCGGGTGTCGGCACGCCGGAGGTTTTGGTGCCGCAGAATGCGGATCCCCATGCAATGGCGCTGCGCCCATCCGATGCGCGCGGGCTGAGCAACGCGGACGCGGTGATCTGGATCGGCGAGGGGATGACCCCGGCGATGGCAAGCGTGATCGAGAACCTAACGCCAGATGGCGCGGCGCTGGAGTTGTTGGAACTGCTGCCCGAGGCGATGCAACTTGCCCCGCGCGAGGAAGCGGTGTTTCACGACGATGATCACGGGGATGATCACGACGGTGATGATCATGGCGACGAGCATGGCCATGACAAGGACCATGCGGACCATGGCCACGAAAAAGAGGATCACGGCGATGAGCACGCGGATGGTCACAGTGATGACCATGGGGATGACCATGGGGACGACCACAGCGACCATGCCCATGGCGATGATCACGCCGATCACGGGGCCGACAAAGACCACGAAGATCATGCGGGCGATGACGACCACAAGGACGGGGATGACCACGCCGATCACCACGGCCATGACCACGGCGATCTGGACCCCCATGCTTGGCTGGACCCCAGAATCGCGGTTCTGTGGGTCGCCGCTATTGCGGAGCATTTGGCGGAGCAAGACCCGCAGAACGCCGCAGCCTATCAAGCCAACGCGGCCCAAGTAACGACCGAGTTGGAGGCGCTGACCGCCGAGCTTGAGGCGCTGTTGTCAGGGGAGGCGCGACCCCAATACGTAGTTTTGCACGATGCGTTCCAATATTTCGAGGTGGCCTTCGAGGTGCCAGCGCTTGCAACCCTCTCGGACATTGTCGGCACAGCGCCCAGCCCAAGCCGCTTGGCGCAATTGCGCGACACAGTGGAGGACATGAAACCGGCGTGTCTGCTGCACCAAAGCACAGCGCCAACCGCCCTGTTGCAAGCGGTGGGCCAAGAGGATGCTTTGCGCTGGGTCGAGGTGGATCAGTTGGGCAGCAATCTGGATCTTGGACCGGAGTTTTACCCGGCATTGCTGCGCCAAGTGGCCACCGCAGTCGCGGGCTGCCGCTAAGGGGTCGTGTTGAGGGGCATCCGGGCGACTTTTCGCGCCCGGGGCCTGGCCTTTGACTAAGCCTTGGCCTGTTCGGGAAACAGCGTGGCAAGACCCTCGGCGCTTGCCGCGCACACGCCCCGTTCGGTGATTAGGCCCGTGACCAGACGGGCGGGCGTGACATCGAAGGCAGGGTTGCGCGCCCCGGTTCCGTCGGGCGAGATTTGCACCTGCCCGGTAGCCCCGTCCTGTTGTTTGCCTTGCACATGGGTAACCTCGCTTGCGCTGCGCTCTTCGATCGGGATGTCGCGCAGGCCATCGGTGACCGTCCAATCGATGGTCGGCGAGGGCAGGGCCACGTAAAACGGCACGCCCGTATCGCGGGCGGCCAAAGCCTTGAGATAAGTGCCGATTTTATTGCACACATCGCCAGAGGCGGTGGTTCGGTCCGTGCCCACAATGACCGCGTCCACTTCGCCATGTTGCATCAGATGCCCGCCTGCATTGTCCACGATCAGATCGTGGGAGATGCCTTCCTCCCCCAACTCCCAGGCGGTCAGCAAGGCCCCCTGGTTGCGAGGCCGCGTCTCGTCCACAAACACATGCAACGGCAGACCCGCCGCTTTGGCGTGGTACATGGGCGAGGTGGCGGTGCCCCAGTCAACCGTCGCAATCCAGCCCGCGTTGCAATGGGTGAGCACGCGCACAGGGCCGCCCGACTTGCGCGCGGCAATGCCTTTGAGCAACTCCAAACCATGCAGGCCAATGTGACGGTTGCGCTCGGCATCTTCGTCACAGATCTCTTGCGCCCTGGCAAAGGCCGCCGCGGCCCGTTCGTCTGGAGTAAGGGGCGCCAGTCGCGCGCGCAGATCGTCAAGCGCCCAACGCAGGTTGACAGCTGTGGGGCGGGTCTCCATCAGCGCGTCATAGGCCTGCTGGAGATGGGCATCCGACGGGTCGCTGCGCATCGCATCGGCCAGTCCATAGGCGGCGGTCGCCCCGATCAGGGGCGCCCCGCGCACCCACATGTCGCGAATGGCCGTGGCGAACGCGTCGGTCCCGTCCAAGGCGACCACCCGAAACTCGTGCGGAAGCCAGCGTTGGTCGATGATACGCACCGTGCCGAAGGCCGCTGCACTTGAGCGTGCTGTGTCGAGCCAGATCGCCCGGTAATGGGTGCCGCCCACATGCATGGCCTATCCTCCTGCCAGATGGTTGCCGTGTGCAAGGTGCCTCGCCTTTGCCCGCGAAATCAAGCCGGCAGCGCACGCAAGGGTTGGGTTGTGCGCAACCCGCCCAAAAACATGGCCTACCTGTTGCGCCCAGCACCCAGGCCACCGCGCGGGGCGTTAAGGGTTTGCGAACCGTAGGCGGTGAGGCTCGCGCCCCGTGTCGGGCCCCATCGCCTGGCCTGACTGTCGACCAAAGCGACCCTGTTCAAAACCGCAAGGCAATTGATCCATGAACGATATTTTCAAGCATACCCAGGTAGGCTTGTCCTCGCCTGTTTCCGAGGGCCTGAGCCTGCAGCCCAGCGACACCGTCTCGCTGCCGCAACTGACGCGCGCGCTTTATGTGGGCGTGGGGGGCGATGTGACCGTGCGCCTTGGTTCGGGCGCTGTGGTGACGTTCACAGGCATGTTGCCGGGCGTGGTCTATCCCATCCGGCTGGATCGTGTGCTCGCCTCGGGCACAACGGCGGGCAACCTTGTGGGGCTGTGGTAAATGCTGTCTCTGGCCGTGTGCACAGGCATCCAAGCGCCGCTTTATTCGACCGGCCAGGCCGGGGTGGCGCCGACGCTGGTGCAGGCCCCCGGTCTGACCGGGGTGGGCGCTGTGGGACAGACGCTGACGATGACACCGGGCCTTTTCGACAGCGTGCCCGCCCCGACGCTCAGCGTGGAATGGCGGCGCAACGGGCAGGTGATGGCCAGCCAAACCGGCCTGACATATACCCTCGGCGCGGTCGATGCGGGTGCTGTGATCTTCGCCTGTGTGCGCGCGCAAAACCCATCTGGCATCACTGTGGCCTGTACCCCTGTGATGCCCATTTATCCCAATGACAGCATCAACCCATGGGAGGTGCGCGCCGATCTTGACCTGACCATTCTGCGCAGCCCCGGCGCACCGTTTGGCCCGTCGGTCAGCACTTCGGGTCCCAGCCTGACCCTGTCCTAGGGCCGGGCGAGCGTGATCCACTGGGCGTTGTGGTCCGATCCATATCTGCCAAGCTTTTGGACATGTGCGCCCAGTCCCGGTTCGGCCAAGACATTGTCGATCTGCAGCGGCAGGACCCCGCCCAGCCAGAACGTCCAGCGCCCACCCGGCACAGGCGTGGTTCCGGTGGCTTGGGCGAGGGTCTGGACTGTCACGCTCCAAGGTTGTTGGTTAAAGTCGCCTGCGACCACCATGGGGCGGGGGATCTGGCCCAACAGCGGTTGCAGGTCGCGTACGAACCCCCGTTGATCGTTCGGCCAAGGCCACCCGAGATGGAGCGAGACCAGCGTCAGCGCAGGACCGCCCGGGGTCTCGACTTGCATATAGCTGACCCGCCCGCTGTCGTGGCAGCCTTGCGCACCTGTGGGGGCAAGGCGGGTCAGAAGGACCGCGGCCCAGCCATAGTTGAGATGGCAGTGAAGCACATGGGGGTAGCGCGTGCGCAAACGGTCCCGCAGCCCGGCGGATAGGCCCGAGACCTCTTGCAAGGCCACGAAATCCGGATCCCGCGCGAGGATTTGGGCGTAAATCTCGTCCTGGCGTGAATTGTCGAACAGGATGTTGTGCTGGTAGCCGGTGATCCACGGGCGCGAGGGGGGCGAGGGCGTGGGCGCGCTAAGATACGGCCAAAGGCTGGGCGCGATCAGAGCCAAGGCCACACCCCCCAGGGCCGTACTTGCCCAAAGGCGGCGGGTGAGGCCGATCAGGATCAGGGGCACAAGGGCGACCCCCAGCCACAACCGCCCCACCGCAAAGGCATCGAAAACCCCGTGAACGCGGCCCAAAAGGCCCAGCAGCAGGGCGGCGGCGCAGATCCACAGCCCAAGGCGCAGGGCAAACGTCACCATGTCTGGCCTTGGAGGGGCGAGGGGCAGGGGCGCTGGGCGCTCTTTCGGGTCATGGGCCCAGCCATAGGCGGCGCGCGGGGCGCTTGCAACCTGGCCCCTCTTGCAGCCACCGCGCGGCTGTTCCATACCCGCGCGAGCACAGTAAGACGGAGCGGCCAGATGACCCGGATCGATGACAGGTTTGCCCAATTGAAGGCTGAGGGGCGCAAGGCCTTTGTGGCCTATGTGATGGCCGGTGATCCAGATTTTGAGACCTCGCTAGAGATCTTGCGCGGCTTGCCCGGTGCGGGTGTGGATGTGATCGAATTGGGTTTGCCGTTTACCGACCCGATGGCCGACGGCCCTGCGATCCAACTGGCAGGCCAGCGCGCGCTGAACGGGGGCATGACCCTAGATAAGACCCTGGACATGGCCCGCGCCTTTCGCGCGCAAGACGACACGACGCCCATCGTGCTGATGGGGTATTACAACCCGATCTATTCGATGGGGGTGGATGCGTTTTTGTCCGCGGCCAAGGACGCGGGCATCGATGGCTTGATCGTGGTGGACCTGCCGCCGGAAGAAGACAGCGAGTTGTGCCTGCCCGCCCAAGCGGCGGGGCTGAACTTCATCCGCTTGGCCACGCCCACAACCGACGACAAGCGCCTGCCGAAAGTTCTGCAAAACACCAGTGGTTTTGTGTATTACGTCTCGATCACAGGGATCACCGGTGCGGCCGAGGCGCAGGCGGATGCTGTCGCGCCGGAGGTTGCCCGGCTGAAGGCGGCCACAGACCTGCCGATTTGCATTGGCTTTGGGATCAAGACCCCAAAGGGCGCGGGCGAGATCGCCGCGATTGCCGATGGCGCCGTCGTGGGTTCAGCCATTGTCAGCCGGATCGGCGACGGCCAAAGCCCCGCGGACGTGCTGGCCTATGTCAAAAGCCTGGCGGATGGGGCGCACGGCTAGGTGCGGCGTTTGAGCTGATGATCGATCAGCCTAGAGGCGACAATCGTCGGTGTGATCAAGACGGTGACCACCAACAGGACAGGCCAAAATGCCGCCCCTTTCCAAAACTCGATGCGGCGCGCCTCGTTCAACAGCTCGTCCGGGACAGTTTCGGCGACGTATTTGGTGCCTTGGGTCCACTGTAAAAAAGCTTGGCCTACAAGTACCCCAATGACGGGGTAGAGGATCGAGAAAAGGACGAAGAGCCCCAGGATTTTGATGCCGCTGAGCAGTCCGAACCCCTGATCCTCGGCAAAAAGGATCGGCCATGCGAAAAAGAAAACAACCGCCGCCGCGCCGCAAGTGGACACCACCATTGCGATCATCCATGCAGCGGTTTGGCTTTGAAGCTCCGACAACTTGTCGGTCTGTTCTCGGGACAATGTCATAACAAAACTCTGTGTTAACCGGCCTATAATCGACCGATTGCAGAGCTATCGCGCAAGAGATTTTTTGCAACTTTAACGCAATTTCCCAGGAAATCAGGGGATGGGTCGCGTCAAATCGGCTGGTTGTGCCCCGTGACCCATGGATCTTCGCGCGAGAAGATCAGGTTGTCGCGGTTGAGGTCGCGGATGTCCGTGCGGCCCACAAGGCCCAGCGTCGTGTCCAATTCCTTGCGGATCACCTCGATGGCCGAGGTCACGCCCTCGCGCCCCATGGCCCCCAACCCGTAAGCCATGGCGCGGCCCACCAGGGTGGCGCGGGCGCCCAAAGCCAGGGCTTTGAGGATGTCTTGGCCAGATCGGATGCCGCTGTCGAGCCACACTTCGGTCTGATCCCCCACGGCCGCCGCGATGGAGGGCAGCATCGCGATGGAGCTGAGCGCGCCATCCAACTGACGCCCCCCATGGTTGGATACGATAATCGCATCCGCCCCGTACTTTACGGCTGTGCGGGCATCCTCGACATCCAAGATGCCCTTGATGATGAATTTGCCGCCCCAGCGGTCACGGATCCACGCGATGTCGTCCCATGTCAGCGACTGGTCGAATTGGGCGGAGGTCCAATCGTGCAGCGTGCCCATATCGGTCACGCCCTTCGCATGGCCCACAATGTTGCGAAAAGTCCGCCTGTGGGTAGAGGCCATGCCCGCGCACCAACGCCATTTGGTGCCAATGTTAAGGATGTTTTTGACCGTCAGCTTGGGCGGTGCGCCCAGCCCGTTTTTGATGTCTTTGTGCCGCTGACCGATCATCTGCAGATCTAGTGTCAGGATCAGGGCCGAGCATCCGGCGGCCTTGGCTCGGTCGATCAGACCGGCCGCGAACTCTCGGTCCCGCATCACGTAGAGCTGGAACCAAAATGGCTTGGAGGCCGCATTGGCCACATCCTCGATCGAGCAGATCGACATTGTGGATAGGGTGAACGGAACGCCCGCCGCCTCGGCCGCTTTTTGGGCATGGATCTCGCCATCGGCATGTTGCATGCCCAGCAAGCCCACCGGCGCCAAGGCCATGGGCATGGTCACATCCTGGCCCACCATGGTTGTGGCAATGTTGCGCCCTTCCATGTTCACCGCCACCTTTTGGCGCAGCCTGATTTTGGAGAAGTCCGAGCTGTTCTCGCGGTAGGTTTGTTCGGTCCACGACCCGCTGTCGGCGTAATCGTAGAAGACCCGGGGCACGCGGCGCTCCGCCAGGACACGCAAATCTTCGATATTGGTGATGGCTGGCATGGCAGGGCTCCTTCACGTCGCGCAATCGGTCACTTAATTTGACCAATCCCAGAGGTTGAGGTGCCTGTCAACCGGACCTGGGCGCGCGGTCTAGGGGCTATGGCGTGCAACCAGCCCGGCCAGATGTGCCTTCACCCCAGGCCAGTCTGAGGCTGTGATCGAATACACCGCCGTGTCGCGCAACGTGCCGTTGGGCATGACCATATGGGCCCGCAGGATGCCGTCGAGCTGCGCGCCCAACCGCTCGATCGCTGCGCGGCTTTGGCGGTTCAGGCGATGGGTGCGAAACTCCACCGCGATGCAGCCAAGCGCCTCGAACGCATGGGTCAACATCAGGGTCTTCACTTGGGTGTTCAAGCCCGTGCGCTGGACGCTGGGGGCATACCAGGTTGACCCGATCTCCACCCGTTTATGGACCGCATCAATGTTCATGTAAGTGGTCATGCCCACCGCGCGCCCGCCGTCTGTCTGGCAAATGGCGAAGGGCAGCATCGTGCCTTGGGCCTGCAAACCAAGGCGGCGCTCGATCTCTGTTGGGACGGCCTGCGGCGCTGGCACGGCTGTGTACCACAGGGTATGAAGCTCGTTTTCCGCACTGGCCTGCGACAGGTCCTGTGCATGGTCTTGGCTAAGGGGTTCGAGCCGCGCCAATGGGCCGCTCAGGGTGATAGGGTCAGGCCACATGGAACGCTCAACAGGTTGCTGAGCGAAAGCTGTCAGAACCGCTCGAACTGCGCAAGCGCCTCTGACCCGCAAAGGCCCTGCCGCCAACAGCCAAGCAAGGTTTCGATCTGCGCTTTGCTGGGCTCAAAAAGCACCAGATCATCCGGGCAGGGGCCAAGGCGCAGGCGATAGGTGCTGCGCGACAGAGGCTCGGCAAACATCAGGGCGGTGCTGCCGGGGGCGGGAAAGGCCCCGCACCACATGCCAAGGCACGTGACCTCGACCACCAGGGTGATGTCGCGGGTCACCGCCGGGCCGTTTGGATGGTAGAATGTGGCCGTCGCCTCATAGCTGTGCACAACCGGCGCGCGCGGCTTGCCCTGATCCTCCATCTTAACCGGTGGCACAAAGGGACCTTCCCCCTCGAAGGTCACCGACAGCATGTGATACCTGTCCTCGCTTTGCGCGGCAAAGTTGAACCCCCGCGCGGCATTGGGGGCCAAGCAGCTTAACCCATGGGCGGGCAAGGTCGCGAAAAGCGCGAGTGCGATAAGCGGGGCGCGGATCATCCCCCCTTATGCCCGGACCTGCCCCTGAGACCCAAATGAATTTTCCTTTCCAAAGGTGTCGGAATCACCTAAACGACCCGCTCACGCGGCGCTTACACCCTTGGAGGATCGCCGCCTTAACATTAGGAGATTAAGACCATGGCAGAGAGCAACGTGCTCGCAGCCACGGCACGCGCGGGGACCGGCAAGGGGGCCGCCCGCGCCGCGCGCCGTGAAGGCTTGGTTCCAGGTGTCGTCTATGGCGGCGGTTCGGACCCAGTGGCCATCAACGTGAAGTTCAATGAGCTGTTCAAAATGCTCAAGGCAGGCAAGTTCCTGTCGACGCTTCTCAACCTCAAAATCGACGGCGAAGACACGCGGGTGATTTGCCGCGGCGTACAGCGCGATGTGGTCAAAGATCTGCCCACCCATGTGGACTTCCTGCGCCTCAGCGCAAAAAGCCGCATCAACCTGTTTATCCCGGTTGAGTTCGTGGGCGAGGATGATTGTGAGCCGCTCAAGCGCGGCGGCTCGCTGACCGTGGTGCGCCCTGAGGTGGAACTGAAGGTCACAGCCGCAGACATTCCAAGCCACCTGACCGTGGATCTGGCGGGTCGTGAGATGGGCGAGACGATCACCATCTCGGCCATTGAGTTGCCGAAAGGCACGCGTCCGATGATCACGGACCGGGATTTCGTGATCGCAAACATCGTCGCGCCCAAGGGCATTGGGTCCGGTGATGAGGATGATGGCGAGGGTGAGACCGAGGGCGACGGCGGTGATGAGGCGACTGCTGAGGGCGGCGAGGACTGACGCCGCCTAAAAAGCCATGCTAAAAGCGGCGCGCGAACCCATGTGGTCCGCGCGCCGCTTTGCGTTTGGGAGGTTGGGATGAAACTGCTTGTGGGCCTTGGAAATCCGGGCGCGAAATACGACGGCACCCGGCACAATATCGGCTTTATGGCCGTGGACCGGATCGCCCAAGAGCATGGGCTTGGCCCGTTTCGTGCAAAGTTTCAGGGCGACTTGGCTGAAGGGCGCATCGGCGCGTCGCGCGTGATGCTGCTCAAGCCCACCACGTATATGAATAAATCCGGTCAATCCGTGGGCGAGGCACTGCGCTTTTACAAGCTGTCCCCCCAAGACGTGATCGTCTTTCATGACGAGTTGGACCTGGCCCCGGGCAAAGTGCGCGTCAAATCTGGCGGCGGGCATGCGGGGCATAACGGACTGCGCTCGTTGCATGACCATATGGGTGACGGATACGGACGGGTGCGGTTGGGCATCGGCCATCCTGGTGACAAGGCGCTGGTGTCCAACTATGTGCTGGGCGGGTTTGCCAAAGCCGACCAGACTTGGCTGGAGGATGTACTGCACGGCGTGGCAGATGGCGTTGCCGATCTGGTGGAAGGGGATATGGGTCGGTTCCTCAACGCAGTGGCCCGGCGCGCGGCGCCCGCCCGCCCGTCCACCGGCCAGAAAAAGCCCGATGGCGCAAAGGCCCAATCAACGGCGCCCGCACCTGGGCCCGCAATAGCGCCCGCGCCGAAGCCGAAGCTGGAGGCGGAAGCGGAGCCCCAAGCCCCCCGCAGCGCGTTGCAGCGCTTGGTGGACAAATTCCGATGACCCCGCGCGAGACCTTTCGCGAACAGGCTCGGGTTTGCGCGCAAATGGGCTCTGCGTTTATGGGGGACCTGCTGGCCTTGGCCGCGGAGCGGTTGAGCGATGCCACACCCATCGGGGCGCGGCTTTTGAATTGGCCGACGGACGCAAGCGCGGGCGGCGATGCGATCGCCCTGCGCTTTGCCGCAGGGTTGCACGCGCTGAAACTGGACGGGGAGCCGGGGTTGGTGGCCACCTATCCCCCGAAGCCGTTTGATGCAGATGCGCTGTGGGACGCGGTGGAGCATGTGATGGAGACGCAGCCAGGCCCGTTGCATGCCTGGCTCGACCGACCGCCCCAGACCAACGAGCCCCGGCGCAGTGCAGCCCTGGTTTTGGGATTGGCGAGCCTGGCCGCCGAAGGGTTGGATCAGATCCACCTGCGCGAGTTGGGGGCCAGCGCCGGTGTGAACCTGATGGCCGATCATATCGCGGTGAACCTGGGCGCGCAGCGCATCGGCGCCGCGTCACCGGCCCTGATCCTAACCCCAGATCTCAACGGCACGCCCGGCGCGCTCGCCCCCTACCGTGTCCTGTCTGCCGAGGGCTGCGACCGGACACCGCTGCGCCTGGACAGCGCCCAGGATCAACGGGCGCTTTTGTCCTATACTTGGCCGGACCAGCCCGAGCGTCAGGCCCGGTTGTCCACGCTCTTTGCCCAGGCCGAGGCCGAGGGCCCACCGGTGGTGGCGGTGGCGGACGCTGGGGACTGGGTGGGCGACCAGCTTGCCGCGCGGCCATCGGAAGGCACATTGGTCATCTGGCACTCGATCTTTTGGCAATACCCCCCAGAGGCGACGCGCACAGCGATGCGCGCGCAGATCGAGGCCGCGGGCCAAGCGGCACGCGATCCCCTTGCCTGGTTGCGGCTAGAGCCTGATGGGCAAGGCCCGGGCGCCGCGATCACCTTGGATCTTTGGCGACCGGGAACGGCCCGCGAGACGCGCGTCCTGGCACGCGCGGGCTATCACGGGGAATGGTTGGCATTTTGAGGCTGTGGGGCGGGCCCTTCCCCCTGAGCGGGCAAAACATCGTCCAGCAAATCTTCGAGGAACACGGACAGCAATTGCGGGCGTCCCGTGACGCCTGCCTTGCGGTAAATGGCGTTGGTCTGGGCCTTGACCGTCCCTTCGGACGTTTCGCGCAAGGCGGCGATTTCGGCGTTTGACAATCCTTTTATGGTGAACCAGGCCACGTCCCGTTCTGCCGCTGTCAGGCCCCAATCGGCAAAGCGTTCCTCCAACAGGTCTTGGAAGGCCCCGGACAGGCCGCGCAACTGCTCCTCGGCTCGGGTCGCGCGGCGCAAGGTGACCCGCAGCATTCCGATCCCGAAGGCCAGGCCCAAAACAAGGCCAAAGGTGGCGGCAATCTCCAGCAACTCGTGCAGATGCCAGGGGATGGGTGCGGCACTCAGAACAAAGGTGCTGATCGCCAGATCATAAAGGATGAAAGACACGCAGATGAGTTGAAAGACGATCACAGCCCACAGCAGGATAAGAAGCCCGCGACGATGCCGCGTTCTGGTCAAGCGGGGCATGGGGACGGCTCTTTACGATCAATCGTCGTCATCGTCATCGTCGTCGTTATCGTCGTCGTTATCGTCATCATCGCTATCGCTGTCGGCGTCGTCTCCATCATCGCCCTCGTCGCCGCCGCCGTCCTCTCCGCCACCGCCGCCTTCATTGTCGTCGTCGTTGCCGCCTTCGTCGCTGTCGGCCTCTTGGTCCTCGTCATCCTCATCCCCGTTGCGACCGGACCCCGCAGAGCCCGCGCGCTCTGCCGCCCCGCGGACGGTGTCACCGTCGTCTGAGAGGACGCGCACGTAGTCTCGCAGCACATTGCCGTTGCGCGGGTTGAACACCACTTCGCGCTCTCGGTCCCCTCGAACAGAGACGACGCGCACCCGTCCCAGCAACGTGCGCTGGGTCGAGGTGATCTCATAGCCTTGCGCTTCAAGCTGGCGCACGACTTGGGCAAGCGGTTTTTCCCCAGTCTGGGCCAGCGCGGTGGAGGGCAAGAAGGCCAAGCTGAACAAAACCAATAGGGCGGTGAGGCGGCGGTGCAATCAGTCTCTCCTTATCATAGCCGCGCAGGAAAACCCCGCGCGACTGGGTGTGTACGCGCCCTTACGGCATCGTTGATATGGGTTTAGTCGTCATCGTACCCGTCATCTTCGTCGTCGTCCTGGTCCTCGTCGTCTTCGTCGTCATCATATGCGTCGTCCTCGTCCTCGTCATCGTCCTCGGCTTCGTCCTCGTCGCGATCATCATAGGTGTCTTCATCACGATCGTCATCGGAGCTGTCATAGGCCGCGCCAGGGCCCAAGCTGCTGTTGGACCGGTCCGATTCACGCTCGCGGATGTCCTCCAGCAGGGATCCGGTTTTCGCATCATAGACCAGCTCACGACTGATCCCCTCGCCCTCAGCCTCAATGGTGATGGTGCTTGCAGTGCGAGAGACATCGATGTCTGTGTAGCCGCGGCTTTCCATCAGCGAGACAACGTCTTCGATGCTCAGCGCGTACGCTGGGGTGTGGACGGCGAACAGGGCGGCGGTTGCAATGGCAAGAGGTTTCATTGGCTGTTTCATTGGGTCGGTCCTTTGGTTGAGGGGCATATGCCCGGTTGGTGACCAAGGACCTGACCTGCTGAGAGGCGCCAAACCATTGCGCTGGGGTTTAGTCCGGGCGGGCTAAACCTCTGACAGGGGCACATAAACGAAAGTTGAGGGTGTCGGGGGGACAATGCAGGGGCGTGTCAGGGGACAGCGCCGGTGTCGCGTTGGGGCGTCCGTGGGATCGGCCTCCCCTCGCGCCCTTTGCGCCGCGCGGGGGGGGCCGCGCGGCGGGGTGGTTTGGGGGGCGAGATCAGTTCTCGCCGCCTTCGTCGATGGAGAAGTCAGGCGTGAAGTTGCCCAATTGCCCGTCGGCGTCGTTCATCTCAAAGCCAAAACGCTGGCCTTCGAAATCGTCCTCATCAGCGCGGCCCGAGGGCAGGATGATGAACGAGGCGTCGCGCATGTTTTTCAGCTCCAGATCCCCGGAGGTGCCCGCAAAAGCAGGTGCGGTGGCGGCGATCATGGCGATGGCGGCGGTCAGTGCGAGAGGTTTCATGTGTCGTTTCCTTTTGGTGTTTGGCGACCGGTGTGGCCGTCTTCGATGGGTCTAATATCAGGGCCTCGCCGCTCACGTTCAAACCACATCTCGGCGCATTTCAGTGAGCGGGCGAGAGGACTTTGCGACACAATGTTTCAGGATTTGAACGGCATTCTCGCGGGTCCGTCAGTGGTTCTCACAGCCCGGTGACAGGGGCACATGGTTTTGACACAAAGGTCCGAAGCCGCCTCGATTGGGCTGTAACATTTCAAGAGACGGTGTCGACAAAGCGCCGATCTGCACCGCCCTTCAAGCGCCCATGTTCGCGCTCAAAACACGCTACCAAG
>JBCBNR010000013.1:0-18348 GCA_039821665.1 Pseudomonadota bacterium | reverse complement strand
CCATTTCTGTGTGGATGCCCGCCAAGCGGTTGGCATGGGCCGTACGCCGCATGGCGCGCAACTCATGCTCGGTCTGGCACAACATCATAACGCCCCGGGGCGAGAACATGATGTTATAGTTCAAGTCCTGGCTGAGCGTCTCATACAAGGACCGGGCTTTTTCATAGATGCCAGTGGACGGCTCGCGCGCGCTGCGTCCGATCTGGGCGTGGACATCATTCAGCAATGCGAGGTCACGGGCGTTGACCGCGCAGGCGGCAAGGTCACGGGCGTGCAGACCACCAAGGGTGCGATTGCCTGTGACAAGCTGTGCATTGTGGTGGCAGGCTCCTCGGGAGTGTTGGCTGAGATGGCAGGCTTCCGCTTGCCGGTGGAAAGCGTTGCGTTGCAGGCCCTGGTGTCCGAGCCGATCAAGCCGTTGATGCATTGCGTTGTGATGGCCAACACCGTGCACGGGTATATGAGCCAGTCAGACAAAGGCGAGATGGTGATCGGCGGGGGCGCGGACGGCTTTAACAACTACACCCAACGCGGGTCGTTCCAGCACATCGAAGAAACGGTACGCGCGTTGATCGAGACTTTTCCGGTGATCTCGCGCCTAAAGATGCTACGCCAGTGGGGGGGCATCGTGGACATGACCGGCGACCGCTCGCCCATCATCTCAAAAACCCCGGTGGAGGGTGTTTTCATAAATTGTGGCTGGGGCACGGGTGGATTTAAGGCGATCCCAGGGTCGGGCTGGGCCACGGCCGAGATGGTGGCCGATGGGGCCCCGCGGGCCCTGGCGGCACCGTTTGGCTTGGACCGCTTCACCGAAGGGCGGATGATCGACGAAAGCGTCGCGGCGGCGGTCGCCCATTGATGGCCCGTTTGCAAGCAAGCCCATGTGAAAAAAGCCGCCCGATGGCGGCTTTTTCCCAGCGAAGCATTGGTGCTCTTCAACTCGATCGTGCGATCCCGGTGAAAACATCACCGGTGCGTGCGTCCGCGATGTCAGCGACCGTAGTGAATGTCGTCAAACATCCGGCTGCGGTAGCGCGGCTTTGGTGCTCGGACGGTGGAGCGGTAGAGGATCAGCAGCACGAAAAGTGCAACAACACCCATCACCCCGTTGGACATGACGGCCGTCGCCTCGATGCCAAACGGTTTGAAGAAAAACTCCGCCACGAAGTCCTGCGCCGCAGTGAAGAAGATACCAGATTCGGCCTTTACGGCCTCCAACTTGTTCATGCCTTCGCCCCCACGAAAAACATACTCGACGTTAGTAATTTATCTAAACCACAACATAGGCGTCAATTGGGCCGCACTCAACTATACCGAGTGATAGGCCAGCTATACCAACCGGCCAGGGGATGTGCGGGGGGATGTAAGCCGGGTCGTGGACAGGTGCGTCAGAAGAAACATGTCTTAATTTCAACTGCTTGCGCGCGTTTTCTAGAGCGTTTGTATGTTCGCGCGCAAGCTGCGTTCCCGCAGGTTTCACGCAAGCGTTGCCTTTCGTTAAAACGGATTTCGCCCGTGAATTGTGGAGCATCTGCCACAATTCGGACCGCAAACTTGCACGGATTTCCGCCGAAATTGGAGAGAGTCGCATGCTTCTGTTGACATGCCCCTATTGCGGCGTGAGTGCCGAAGAGACCGAGTTTCACCCCGGAGGTGAGGCGCATCTGACCCGCGAGGGGCCAGGCACCAAAAACGACGCGTTCGAGGCTTATTTGTTCTACCGTAAGAACCCGCGCGGCGTGCACTTTGAACGCTGGCGCCATGTCTATGGCTGCGGCAAGTGGTTCCATGTGGCCCGTTGCACCCAAACTTTGGAAGTGTTCGGCAGCTACTCTGCCCAGGTCTCCGAGCCGCCCGAAGAGATCCTGACAAAAATCAAAGACCGCCGTCCCGATTGGAGCGACGCCCCATGAGCATCCGCCTGTCCACTGGCGGTCGGCTGATCGACCGCACGCAAACCCTTTCGTTCACCTTCAACGGGGTGCGCTACCAGGGCTATCAAGGGGATACGCTTGCGTCTGCCTTGCTGGCCAATGGTCAAACCCTGTTGGGCCGGTCGTTCAAGTATCACCGCCCGCGCGGGGTTGTGACCTCTGGCGCGGAAGAGCCGAACGCGCTGATGAATTTGGGCACAGGTGCGCGGTTCGAACCGAACCAGCGCGCCACGACCACGCGCTTGTTTGCGGGGCTTGAGGCGCGCAGCCAAAATCACTGGCCCAGTCTGAAATATGATGTCGGCGCGCTGAACTCTGCCCTGTCGCCGCTGTTCTCAGCCGGGTTCTACTATAAGACCTTCATCCACCCCCGTCCGTTCTGGAAACACATCTTCGAGCCTGTGATCCGCCAATCCGCGGGGCTTGGGGCAGCACCGACCCAAGGCGATCCGGACACGTACGAGCACTACTATGCCACCGTTGATGTGCTGGTTGTCGGAGGGGGCGTCGCAGGACTTGCCGCCGCGAGAGAGGCTGTGGCCGCCGGCGCGCGCGTCTTGGTTTTGGAACAGGGCGAGGCGTGGGGCGGACGGGCCCTTGTCGATGGTGGCGACATTGATGGGCATGCGCCGGACCTTTGGGCCGCCCAAACCGTGGCGGAGTTGGCGCAAGAGGGCGCACAGATGCGGCTGCGCACAATGGCTGCGGGTGTTTATGACCACGGCTATGTGCTGGCCTACGAGCGGATTGCCGATCACACCCCGGGGGATGGCCGCCCGCGCCACCGGCTTTGGCGCATCCGCGCTGGCCAAGTGGTCACCGCCACAGGCGCGATCGAACGGCCGCTTTCGTTTGCGGGCAACGACACGCCGGGTGTGATGCTCGCCTCTGCTGTGCGCGACTATCTGAGCCTCTACGGGGTGGCGTGCGGCGAGCGCACGGTGGTTGTGACCAACAATGATGACGGCTACCGCACGGCCCTCGCGTTGGTCGAGGCTGGATGCGAGGTTCCGGCGGTCTTGGATGCACGCCCCGATCACGACAGCGACCTGGTGCAGCAGGCGCGCGCCGCAGGGCTGCGCCTTTTGTTCGACACTGGCGTAAAGAAAGTCGAAGGGGGCGCCCATATTCAGCGGGTGATTGCGGCGCCCATGTCGGGCAACGGCCCGTCCGAGACCATTGCATGCGATTGTTTGGCCATGTCCGGCGGCTGGTCGCCGGTCGTACACTTGTGGTCCCATTGCGGCGGCAAATTGCTGTGGGACGATGCGCGGGCGATGTTCAAGCCCGATTTGACCCGGCCCCCTTTGGGCGCTCAAGGCCAAGGGTTTGTTGTGCCGGGCGGTGCCGCCTCCGGTGCGCTCTTGGCCCATGAGGCCCTAGAAGACGGTGCCAATGCGGGGCGCGACGCGGTACGCGCCTTGGGCCTCTCGCCCGCCAGCACCCCCCTGGCACAGGTGAACGCGCAAACGGACGAGACGCCACTGCGCCCGGTTTGGATCATGCCTAACGGGGCTGACTATGCCCTTCGGTCCAAGGCTTTCTTGGATTTCCAAAACGATGTGAAGGTCTCGGATGTGCAGCTTGCGGCCCAAGAGGGGTTCGAAAGTGTCGAGCACACAAAACGCTATACAACCCTGGGCATGGCCACGGATCAGGGCAAGCTGAGCAATATCAACGGGCTTGCCATTCTGGCCGATGCGCTGGGCAAGCCGATCCCCCAGGTGGGCACCACAACATTCCGCCCGCCCTATACCCCCATTTCCATGGGCGCCATCGCGGGTGAGGCGCGAGACGAATTGTTCAAGCCGACCCGCAAGACCCCCATGGATGCCTGGCATGACGACAATGGTGCGCAGTGGGAACCTGTCAGCGACTGGCGTCGCCCCTACACCTACACACGCAGCGGGGAGAGCATGGATCAGGCTGTGACCCGCGAGATCCTCAACACCCGCCAAAATGTCGGCCTGTTGGATGCGTCTACCTTGGGCAAGATCCTGGTCAAAGGCCCCGATGCCGGCGCGTTTCTGGACCTGATCTACACCAATATGATGAGCACCTTGAGGCCTGGGCGCTGCCGCTATGGTCTGATGTGCACAGAGAACGGGTTTCTGTTCGACGATGGCGTCGTGGTGCGGCTGAACGAAGATACGTATCTGTGCCACACCACCTCTGGCGGGTCGGACCGGGTGCATGCGTGGATGGAGGAGTGGCTTCAGACCGAGTGGTGGGACATGAAGGTTTATGTGGCCAACGTGACCGAGCAATATGCCCGGGTGGCTGTGGTCGGTCCCCAGGCTCGCACGGTTCTAGAGCGTTTGGGCGGCATGGATGTCAGCCGCGAGGCGCTGCCGTTTATGGCCTTTTCCGACGGGACTTTGGGCAACATCCCAGCCCGCGTTCACCGCATCTCTTTCTCGGGCGAGTTGAGTTACGAGATTGCCATCCCCGCCTCTCAAGGTTTGGCCTTCTGGCAGGCCTGCCTGCGGGCAGGCGAGGATCTGGGCATCCAACCCTATGGCACCGAGGCGCTGCACGTGATGCGAGCCGAGAAGGGCTTTATCATGATCGGGGACGAAACCGACGGCACGGTGATTCCACAGGATTTGGGGCTCAGCTGGGCCATTTCGAAGAAAAAGGATGATTTCATCGGCAAACGCGCGATGGAACGCAGCCATCTCGCCTCGCCCGATCGCCAGCAATTGGTTGGGCTGTTGACCGAGAACCCAAAGACCGTGCTGCCCGATGGTGCCCATGCGGTTGAAGGCGGTAAGCTGCCAGGGGATGCGCCCCGGCCCATCGGCTTTGTCACCTCCACCTATTTCTCGCCCACGCTGGGCCGGTCCATCGCCATGGCGCTGGTGGAGCGGGGCAGCCGCCGGATGGGAGAGACGCTGGCGTTCAACACCGCCAAAGATGTCTGGGTGCGCGCGAAAATCGTAGACCCTGTGTTCTTCGACAAAGAAGGAGCGCGCCAAAATGTCTGACAGCACGCGCATGCCACTGGCCACCATCACGCGCGCACCCTCACGCGGCATGATCACACTGCGCGGTGATTTGGACAATCTCGACCTAAAGGTCGCAGCCAGCACGGTTGCGGGGGTGGACATGGTCTCGACCCGCCAAATCGCCTGGGGCGACGGGCGTGGCATGGCCTGGATGTCCCCCGACGAGGTGTTGATCTTCGTGCCCTATGACGAGGTGCCATCCGCCCTCGATACGTTCTCGAAATCGTTGTCGAGCCAGCACCATATGGCCGTGGACGTCTCGGACGCGCGGGCCTGTTTCGTCCTGGATGGGGCAGGGGTGCGCGATGTGCTGGCCAAGGGCACGCCCGTGGATCTGCACAGCGCGGTTTTTGCCCCGGGGGAGTTGCGCCGCACCCGATTGGGCCAGGTTGCTTGCGCGCTGTGGCTGAGGGATGAAACGCTCGCTGAGGTGATCTGCTTTGCCTCGGTCGCGGAGTATGTGGAGCGTTGGTTGGACGTGGCCGCGCGTCCCGGCGCCGAGGTCAGCTATCTAAGCTAAGCGCCCGCACAGCGCCGTCTTGGCGGCGCTGGCTTGGGGCCAATTTCGCGCCACAGCACCCTGACCGGTTGGATAGGGGGGCGTGCGTCCCTTCCACTCGCTGCCCCGTTTTGCGCGCATCACACAGCGATGGTCTGGGCGTAGGTGCGCCAAAAAATCCACTTTAAACAATTGATTAGTCCGTGTTCGCGATGCAAAGCCTGCATATTTCCGGCTGCCATACAGCCGTTTCAAATTCATCGTGATTTTGTCTCTTTTCCCCCTTATCGATTCTCCTACCCCCACAAGGAGAAGACCATGTCTCTCGCAAAAGTCATTGTAACCAGTCTCAGTGTCATCAGTGCCCTCCCGGCTTTGGCGCAAGAGGTTTGGATCACGCAAAGCCTTCCCTTCGCGCAGTTCGAACAGGATGGGCAGACCCTTTATATCGAGCGCAATCAGGACCAGGCGGCGACCCTGGGCGGCAGCTTTGCCAAAACCTCTCGCGCGTGCCCACCGTTCTGCGTGCAGCCGATGATCGCCGCACCCGGTGTGACAACCATTGGCGAGTTGGAGCTGATCAGCTTTGTGCGCCAAAAGGTCAGCCTGGGCGTGGGGCTGTTGCTCGACGCCCGTCTGCCCCAGTGGCATGCCAGCGGCAGCCTTCCCGGGGCCGTATCGGTGCCCTTTACCGACCTTGACCCCCAAAACCCCGCCGCAAGCCAGCCCATGCTGGAAAAATTGGGCGTGCGGCCCCTTGGCGGGGGCATTGGATATGATTTTTCGAAGGCCCAGCACCTCGTTGTGTTTTGCAACGGGGCCTGGGGCGATCAGGCCCCCCAGGCCATTCGCAACCTGCTGGCTTTGGGTTACCCGCCCGAGTTGGTGAAGTACTACCGTGGCGGCATGCAGTCTTGGCTGTCACTCGGCTTTAACACGACCCTCCCCCTCCGGTCTTGATCAAAGGAACAGTTCCCGTGACCCCCTGTAACCAGTTCTTCCGCCCCCTCGTCTTTAGTCTCGCATTGGCCACCTGCACCCCGGTTATGGCTGCGACCCCAGATGCCTATACCGCTAGCATGAATACGCTTTTGTCCTCGCTGACCACGCTGATCCGCTCGGAGGCCGCGCAGCCCACGGGCCTTGCGGTGAATTCCGAGACCGCCGCCCGGTTGCGTGATGAGATCAACGATCTGATGGCCGAGGCGAAGGCCATCGGCAAATCCCCTACCCATGTGGGACGGGGCCTGACCTTTATGATGATGAAGCAGTTGGGCGCTGACTTTCCGCCCTGGTTGGTGACCAAAACCGGTCGCAAGGACGCCTCGATCCTCTTTATGGGCCGCAGCGACCGCTCGTTGTTGGAACAGGACAGGGGCCGCTCGGTTGATCACCTGACGACCGTCATGGCCGAGGCTGAGCTGACAAAGCTGCCGACCCAGGCAGCGCTGGTCCTGGCCCAGGCAACGCCTGCGCCCAAGGCTGCCCCGCTGATTGTGGTGGACGCTGTGGTTGAAACCGTGGCCGAGCCTGCGCCAGTCGCAGCTGTTGAGGTTGCAAAGCCAGACACCGCGCGCCCGCTTGTCACCTTCACCACCAACGCGCCAGGCACGAAGCCGCTTTTTTACGTGGTCAAGTCGAGCGCTGCGGACACATCTGGCGCGCAAATCGAGATCCGCGATGCCAAAGACGCATCGGCCACCACCAAAACCGTGGTGGTCCAGCCTGGCCAAACCCTGGCAAGCCTGGCGGTGGAGCATTTCGGCACACCTGATGCACGCCATCAGATCTATGCGTTGAACCGCGATGTGATCACCGACCCCGATGTGATCGAGGTGGGTCAGGTTCTGGTCCTGCCGCAATAACCGGCAAGGGCGCGTCACGGCGCGCCCAACCGCCCCCAGAGGTCTGTAAAGACCCGCTCCACCGGGGCGCCCCGGCCTGAATTGGCCACCAAGACCAGCGCCCTTCCGCCGGGTCTGAGCGCCACAACCGCATACCACAGGGTGTTGGAGCCTGCATGGCTGAGCACACCGGTGTCAGAGACATTCCAACCCAACCCATAGCTGCCGCCCACACAAGGGCGGTGCAAACGCTGCCATGTGGTGTTTTGCAAGAACGATTGATCGCGCCGCAGATGCGTTTGTAAAAAGCGCCCATAGTCCTGCAGGCTCATATGCAAGGTGCCTGCGGGCGCATAGAAGGCGGGGTTATCTGCGCTGACGCCCCGACCCGCGGGAAATGCGCCCAAAACCGGCAAATGCCTATGCCCCTGCGGGCCCTTTTGCGGCGGGCCGAAACCTACGTCTTTCAAACCCAGCGACGCAAAGAGATGTGCGGCCAACAGCGCCTCGAACGGGGCGTCTGCGGCCGCTTCCAACATCGCGGCGGCCACCACATAGCCCGCGTTGGAATAGACATAGCCGTCCGGCCCCGGCTCGGTTTCTCGCAGTAAGTCCGTGGCTTGCCTCCGCAATGCGCGCAGGTCGTCCCCTTGAAACGCGCCAAAATTGGGCACATTGGGGACAAGCCGACCCCGGTGGCACAGCAGATCTTGCAAACGCACCGCGCCGAAGGGGCCTGGGCCCAAAACAGACCCAAGCGGCGTGTCCCAGGCGATCATGCCTGCCTCCACCAAACGCGCAGCCAGGGTCGCTGTGATGGCTTTGCCTAAGGACCCCAAATGCCATTGGGCGTGCGGCTCTAGCCTGGGACCACCACGCCAGGCCCGACCGGTCACCGTTCTGTGAACCTGATCTTTGTCGACCAGGGCCAGGCCTATTCCGGGCGCGCCGCTTTGGCGTAAGGCTTGGGAGGCCAAACCCTCCACCTCCGCCGCCTTGGCCTGCCCGCCCAGGGTGGTGCTCAGCAAAACGCTGCCCATCCCTGCCAATGCCATGCGTCTGCTGCATACCGGATTTCGAAGTTTTTGCACTGCAACATAACCCGTGCCAGCCCTACCTTAGCGGCAACGCTGACCGAGGAGATCGCACATGTCCATGCAAGACTATTCCTATCCCGACTATGATACCGTCCTGGCGCACCAGCAGCGCGCCCAAGCCCTGCGCGCCCAGGCCACTCGGGATGGGATTGCGGCCCTTACCCGCGGCCTGCGCCGTCTGCCCGCACGTGTCGTAGCGCTTTTTGCACGGGCCGCGCACGGCTGATTGTGCCCGGCTGCGCTACGGGCTAGAGGGGGCGCATGACCCATGACCCCACCGCCCAGGCGACCGTTCGACTGCGTCCCAAAGGCCCTGCGCGCGCCGTACGCTTTGGCGCGCCTTGGGTCTACGCGGACAGTCTGGTCCTTGACCGGCGCACAAAGGCGCTGACACCGGGCAGCATCGTGCGCCTGGAGGATGGCGAGCGTGCGCCCTTGGGCACCGCCGCGTTTAATCCTCTTAGCAAGATCGCCATTCGCTTGCTCGACCCCGACCCAGGGGCGCGCATCGACCGAGCTTGGTTGGTGGAGCGTGTCAGAACTGCGCTCGCCCTGCGCGCGCGCTTGTTCGACACCCCCCATTACCGTTTGATCCATGCAGAGGCGGATGGACTGCCCGGTGTCATTGTTGATCGCTTTGACGATGTACTTGTGGTCCAACCCAACGCCGCTTGGGCCGAACGTCTGCTGCCAACCCTGTCCGACGCCTTGCAAGAGGTGACGGGCGCTACCTGCGTCTACAAAAACGCAAGTGGGCGCACACGCGCACTGGAGGGGCTCGACGACCACAGCGAAATTCTTGCAGGCGTGGTGCCCGAGGCGCTTTTTGTGCCCATGAACGGTGCAAAATACCGCGCGGATATCTTGGGGGGGCAGAAAACCGGGCTGTTTTACGATCAGCGCGCCAATCATGCCTTCGCCGCTCGGCTGGCCAAAGAGGCAAGGGTGCTGGATGTCTTTTCCCATGTGGGTGGCTTTGCGCTTGCGGCGCTGGCGGGGGGCGCGCGCATGGCCCTTGGGGTGGACAGCTCCGGCCCGGCGCTTGCCTTGGCCGAGGATGGGGCGCGGGAAAGCGGTTTGGACGCGCGCTTTGCCACGCGCAAGGCAGACGCGTTCGATGCCATGGATGCGCTGGGCGCCGAAGCTGCGCGCTTCGATCTGGTGATCGCCGATCCCCCGGCCTTTGCCCCGGCCAAACCCGCGTTGGAGGCAGGCTTGCGCGCCTATGAACGGGTCGCGCGCAAAGCGAC
The DNA here is from genome assembly GCA_039821665.1 of Pseudomonadota bacterium. Lineage (GTDB taxonomy): Bacteria > Pseudomonadota > Alphaproteobacteria > Rhodobacterales > Rhodobacteraceae > CANLSM01. The sequence continues at coordinate 8,713 of JBCBNR010000013.1, read as the reverse complement.
TGCCCTGGTGGAGCCTGGGGGCTGTTTGATGCTCTGCTCGTGCTCTCACGCGGCCGATTTGCCTGCCTTTCGCACCGCGTGTTTGCGCGGCATCGGCAAGGCAGGCGCGCGGGCGCAACTGATCTATTCCGGTGCGGCCAGCCCCGACCATCCGACCCACCCTTATCTTGCAGAAAGCACCTATCTTAAGGCTCTGGCGTTTCGGATCCTGCCATGAGGTTGGTGCTGGATGCCTGCGTTCTCTTTCCCACGGTCATGCGAGAGATGTTGGTGGGGGCGGCCCAGGCGGGCGTGTTCGTCCCCCTGTGGTCGCCCCGCATCCTGGAGGAATGGGTGCGCGCGACCCACCGTTTGGGCGAGGGCGCGCCGGTCATCGCCAAAGGCGAGGCGGTGTTGATGGACGCGCAGTTTCCACAGGCCAGCATCACCCCGTCCCAGGATCTGGCGATGACGCTTTCGCTGCCAGATCCAAATGATACCCATGTTTTGGCAGCGGCGCTCGAGGGTAGGGCAGATGGGATTGTTACCAAAAATGCCCGCGACTTTCCGACCCGCACCCTGTCCCGTTATGGTTTGATCCTGCGCGATCCAGACACGTTGTTGTTGGAGGCGCATCATGAAGGGTTCGCCATCCGCGCCATCGCGGATCAAATGGCGGCCCGCGCGAAAGCGGCTGGCGGCGAAGGAGCCCTGCGCCCCCTTCTCAAACGCACGGGCCTGCCGCGATTGGCCAAAGTGCTGAGCGTAACGCCCTAGGCACCCCGTTGCTGCGGGCCGTGCATCAGAAGTCTTGGGGCAGGCTTTGAAAGCTCTTCGCGAGGTTGGAGAATTTGGTGAACCGCCCTTCGAAGGCCAGGTCCACCGTGCCGATGGGCCCGTGGCGCTGTTTGCCGATGATGACCTCGGCCTTGCCGTGCAGGGCCGACATCTCCTCTTGCCAGGTCATCATGCCCTCGACGTCGTGATCGCCGGGCTTCTCGCGCTCTTTATAGTACTCCTCGCGGAACACGAACATGACCACATCCGCGTCCTGCTCGATCGAGCCTGACTCCCGCAGATCCGACAATTGCGGGCGTTTGTCGTCGCGTTGTTCCACCTGCCGACTGAGCTGCGACAGGGCCACCACGGGAATGTCCAATTCCTTTGCGATGGCTTTCAACCCTTGGGTGATTTCCGAGACCTCGTTGACCCGGCTGTCTTTTGCCGCCGCCGGGCGAACCAGCTGAAGGTAGTCCACAAACAGCACATCCAATCCATGGGTGCGCTTAAGGCGCCTGGCCCGGGCCGCCAATTGGTTGATGGGCAGGGCGGCCGTGTCGTCGATGTAAAGCGGGCAGGACTCCAAGTCCTTGGCCGCCTCTACAAATCGGCGAAACTCCTCTTCAGTCATGTCGCCGCGCCGGATCTGCTCGGAGGGCACTTGGGCGGCCTCCGACAAAACCCTTGCAGCCAACTGTTCGGCCGACATCTCAAGCGAATAGAACCCCACGACACCGCCGTTGACGGTGCCTTCGGTGCCGTCGGGCCTGGTCCCTCGCTCATAGCGTTTGGCGATGTTGAAGGCGATGTTTGTGGCCAGCGACGTCTTTCCCATCGAGGGGCGGCCCGCCAGGATCAACAGATCGGACGGATGCAAACCGCCCAGCTTTTGATCCATGTCGATCAGGCCGGTGGACAGGCCCGCGAGCCCGCCATCGCGTTGATAGGCGGCATTCGCCACATTCACCGCGTCTGTGACGGCCTTCAGAAAGCTCTGAAAACCGCTGTCCACCTTCCCCTGCTCGCCCAGTTGATAAAGCTGCTGCTCGGCCTCGACGATCTGGTCCGAAGGCTCGCTGTCCACATCCACCGTGCTGGCCTTGAGCGAGATCTCTTGCCCGATCGACATCAGGCGTCGTCGGATGGCAAGGTCATAGATCTGTTGGGCATAGTCCCGCGAGGCGTGGATCGAAATGGCCGCCCCCGCGAGGCGCGCCAGGTATTTGGGCCCGTCCAGCTCTTTCAGGCCTTCGTCTTCCTCGAAAAACGCTTTGAGCGTCACCGGTGAGGCCAAGGCATTCTTTTGGATGCGCCGGGCGGCGGTTTCGAAAATGCGGGCATGGACGGGATCATGAAAATGCTCTGGTTTTACAATTGATGACACCCTGTCATAGACGTCATTGTTGACCAAAAGCGCGCCCAGAAGCGCCTGTTCTGCCTCGATATTATGGGGAAGCGTTTGGGTCGCCTCCTCTACATATTGTGCGCCGTCCACGTCAACACCCCTCCACTAGAGAAACTACCCTACACCAAAGGCCTAGTGCTTTGAAGATGTGAAAGACGGGGATAACGGGGGCAAGCGGGCAAGCGCTTGGAAAGAAGGCACAAAAAAACTGCGCCCGAGAGCGCAGTTTGACGTTTCTGTGACAGACGTTTGTGACGCGAAGGTTAAGCCTCGTCTTCATCCTGGGGTTGATCTGCATCCCCCTCAGGCGTGGAGACGAGGGTGTCTCCATCCTCATCAACGTCCAGCGCGGCAGAGCCTACATCATCGAACAGCTCGGCAATGTCGAACTCGGCTTCAGCATCCGCTTCGGCCTGAAGATCCTGGATCGATTTGCCTGATGCCTGCAGCTCAGCCTCCTCGGTCGAGCGGGCGACGTTGATCGTGATCTTCGCCTCCACCTCTGGGTGCAGAACCACGGCCATCTCGTGCAGGCCAAGATCTTTGATCGGGCGTTCCAGCACCACTTGCTTGCGGTCCACGCTGAACCCACCTTCGGTGGCCGCGTCTGCCGCATCACGTGTGGTGACCGAGCCGTACAGCGCCCCTGCATCCGACGCAGAGCGGATGATCACGAACTGCTGACCATCCAGACCTGCGGCAAGCTTTTCAGCTTCGGCCTTGGTCTCCAGGTTGCGGGCTTCCAATTGGGCCTTCTCAGCCTCGAAGCGCTGCAAGTTTGCAGGCGTTGCCCGCAATGCTTTGCCCTGGGGCAGAAGGAAGTTCCGGGCATAGCCCTGTTTGACGCTTACCACTTCGCCCATTTGGCCAAGCTTGGCGACGCGTTCGAGAAGAACAACATCCATCGGCTCGCTCCTTACTTCACTGCATAGGGCAGGAGGGCCAGAAAGCGGGCGCGTTTGATCGCGCGCGCAAGCTCTCGCTGCTTTTTGGCGGAGACTGCGGTGATCCGCGAGGGGACGATCTTGCCCCGCTCAGAGATATACCGTTGCAGAAGTTTCACATCTTTGTAGTCGATAGTCGGCGCGTTCTGGCCCGAAAAGGGGCAGGATTTGCGGCGACGGAAAAACGGTTTATTGGCCATGGTCAGTCGTCCTTTCTACCGGTCGCGCGGGTCATCGTCACGGCGCGGGGGCCGGGCGTTGCGCTGGCTGCGCTCTTCTTTGGCTTGCTTGGCTTGGATCACGGCGGAGGGGCCTTCTTCATGCGCCTCGACCTTCAGCGTCATCACCCGCATGACGTCATCATGCAGGCGCATCAGCCGCTCCATCTCCTGCACAGCCTCGGACGGTGCGTCGGTTTTCAGAAAGGCATAGTGGCCTTTGCGGTTTTTGTTGATTTTGTAGGCCATCGTTTTGAGGCCCCAGTATTCCTGGTCGACAATGGTGCCGCCATTCTCGCCAAGGATGCCCGAGAAATGCTCGATCAACCCTTCGGCTTGCGTGTTGGACAGGTCCTGACGCGCAATAAAGACATGCTCGTAGAGAGCCATGTGCATGTTCCTTTTTCCAGCGCGCTTCAAAATGCGGATGTCGATCCCCGGGATCCGCATACGAGAGGCCACGCGAGTGCTCTAGTCCGGGGACGGGCCCTTATACTCAAGCCGAGCAGTGTTGCAAGGGGGCAGGGGCGTAACTCCCTCAAGCGCTGTTACCGCTCGCGATCCGCGAAAGGTGCCGGGTGGCCAAAAGCGTCTTGGGACGAGAGAGGGCATAGATCTAAGGGTTTTTGGGCGGCGGCTTTGGGGCAAGGTATGCGGTGACAAAAACCGCAACCACCGCAGCGATGCATTGGGCCAGCACAAAGGCGGGCACATCGCCGGGGCGGATGCCCGAAAAGGTGTCCGTGACGCTGCGCGCAATCGCAACAGCAGGGTTTGCAAAACTGGTGGACGCGGTGAACCAATAGGCCGCCGTGATATACAGCCCCACCAACCAGGGGATCGCCTCTGGCCGGGCGCGCAGACCCATAAGAATGGTGGTCACCAGCCCAAAGGTTGCAACCGCCTCGGCCAGCCACTGGCTGGGCCCTGTGCGCGCGGTGGCGCTGATCTGGATGATATTTTGCTCGAACATCGCATGGGCAAGCAGAGTTCCGACCAGACCGCCGAGGATTTGGGCCGCCACATATCCCGCCGCGCGACGGGCAGAGATGTCGCGTCGGACCCAAAAGGCAAGCGTGACGGCCGGGTTGAAATGGGCCCCCGAAAGAGCGCCGAAAATAGTGATCAGAACAACAAGAATGGCGCCCGTAGGCAGCGTGTTGCCCAACAGCGCAAGGGCGGTGTCTTGTGTCAGGGTTTCGGCCATAATGCCCGATCCCACCACCGTGCACACCAAAAATGCGGTGCCCAAAGCCTCTGCTGTGGCTGAACGCACATCCCCTGCGGTCATAGCCCTTCCCCCGTAAGCAAATCTGCCTGCAATGGCTTTAAGCGAGCGTGAACATACGGTCCAGACGTTCGAGGCGTTCCCAGGCCCAAAGCTTTGCACACAAAAGTATGCAACAGCGGTTGACCTTGTCGCACCCACCGCGCTACGGCTTTCGCGCCGCACAAATCAGCGCTAAGCTGTAGGCAACTAAGAAAGGGTAGCCGCATGGATGAGCTCCTTCGCGAGTATCTTCCCATCCTGATTTTTTTGGGCCTGGCGATCGGTCTGGGTTTGGCGTTGATGCTGTCGGCGGTCGTGATCGCCGTGCGCAACCCCGACCCGGAAAAGGTTTCGGCCTATGAATGTGGGTTCAACGCCTTTGACGACGCGCGGATGAAGTTCGACGTGCGATTTTATCTCGTGTCGATCCTGTTCATCATCTTCGACCTGGAGGTGGCGTTTTTGTTCCCCTGGGCGGTGAGCTTCCAATATATCGGAACGTTCGGCTTCTGGTCGATGATCGTGTTCTTGGCCGTGCTGACCGTCGGTTTTGCCTATGAGTGGAAGAAAGGGGCCCTGGAATGGGAGTAGTGACCAATCCCAACACCGCAGGCCCCGACCGGGAGGTTGCGACAGGCGCCCTGAATGCAGAGCTTCAGGATAAGGGCTTTTTGCTGACATCGACCGAGGATATCATCAACTGGGCGCGCACCGGCTCGCTGCATTGGATGACCTTTGGGCTGGCCTGCTGCGCGGTTGAGATGATGCACACCTCCATGCCCCGCTATGATTTGGAGCGGTTTGGCACCGCTCCACGCGCGTCCCCACGGCAGTCGGATTTGATGATTGTGGCCGGCACGCTGACCAACAAGATGGCGCCCGCTTTGCGAAAGGTCTACGACCAGATGCCCGAGCCGCGCTATGTCATCTCGATGGGGTCGTGCGCGAATGGCGGTGGGTACTACCACTACAGCTATTCGGTTGTGCGCGGGTGCGATCGGATTGTGCCTGTGGACATTTATGTGCCTGGCTGCCCGCCCACGGCAGAGGCGCTGCTCTATGGGATATTGCAATTGCAACGTAAGATCCGGCGCACTGGGACCATCGCGCGATGAAACCGCGACCTGTCCCTGCGCCAAATCCGCGGCCGGACGCTGCTTACCCCAACGAAGACCCGTTCTTCGGGCTGGGCGATCTGCTGTCGGATGCGGCCGACGCGGTTGAGGCGGGCGTGGCCACGGGCCTAGATGGGCTGGGCGAGGCGGTTGGCATTGCCGACACCCGTCACCGCCCGGACAAAACACACAAGCAGGACAAAGCCGATGAGTGAGGCCCTGACTGAACTGGGCGAGATGATCTCGCTGCGCCAGGATGACGTGCTGATCGACGCCCATGTGGCGGACGGGGCGTTGACCGTGTCAGTGACCGCCGCGGGCATTGTTCCGTTCGTGGACTACCTGCGCACCGACGGCGCGTGTCAGTTTGAGACCCTGATCGACATCACTGCCGTGGACTATCCCGAGCGCGAGAAGCGGTTCGAGATGGTCTATCATTTCCTGTCGATGACCCAGAACCAGCGCATCAGGGTCAAAGTGCCCTTACGTGAGGATGATATCGTCCCCTCCATCTCGGGCGTGCACCCCTCGGCCAACTGGTTCGAGCGTGAGGTGTTCGACATGTACGGCATCCTGTTTTCCGGTCATCCGGATCTGCGCCGGTTGCTGACGGATTACGGCTTTCGCGGGCACCCGTTGCGCAAAGACTTTCCCACCACTGGGTATGTCGAAGTGCGCTATGACGAGGTCGAGAAGCGGGTGGTCTATGAGCCTGTGGAACTGACCCAAGACTATCGCCAGTTTGATTTCATGAGCCCCTGGGAGGGTGCCGAATACATCCTGCCCGGCGACGAGAAGAAGGAGGGGGCATGATCGTTCTGGCCGCCCTCGTTGTGCTCGCCGTGGCCATCATTTTGGTGCGCAACACGCTCGGTGCGCGTGGGGCCAAACAGCGGGGCAAACACTGATGCCGGGTCTTGCAACCGCCGTGATTTACGCGGCCATTTCGCTTGTCTGGATCATTCCGCTGTGGCGTCTGACCGCCAAGGCGGGGTTGGATCCGCGCCTGTCTATTATGGCGTTCTTTCCGATCCTGGCCATTGGCTGGCTGTGGTTTCTGGCGTTTTACCGCGAGGATGCGCCGAAAGGCGTGCTTGCGCGGGTGATGGAAAATCGGGGGGACAAAACATGATCGCGCGCTTGGTTGAAACCGTGCTTTTGGCGCTGTTCGGCGCGGCACCCCGCCGCGAGCCTGTGCGCATTCGGGTGGACCAAGACCGGCAAACGGGCCGCGGCCAGGGAAGGGATCTGTGATGGACGGCAGCAAGGGCGACGTGCTCACCGGCGAGCAGAAGATCCGCAACTTTAACATCAACTTCGGCCCGCAACACCCGGCTGCGCACGGTGTTTTGCGCATGGTGTTGGAGCTGGACGGCGAGATTGTCGAGCGGGCAGACCCCCATATCGGCTTGCTCCATCGCGGCACCGAGAAGCTGATGGAAAGCCGCACCTATCTGCAAAACCTCCCCTATTTTGATCGGCTCGATTATGTCAGCCCGATGAATCAAGAGCATGCCTGGTGCTTGGCCATCGAACAGTTGACCAAGACAGAGGTGCCCCGCAGGGCCTCGTTGATCCGGGTGCTGTATTCCGAGATCGGGCGCGTGTTGAACCACCTGCTGAACGTAACCACGCAAGCCATGGATGTGGGCGCTTTGACCCCGCCGCTTTGGGGGTTTGAAGAGCGCGAAAAGCTGATGGTGTTCTACGAGCGGGCCTGTGGCGCACGGCTCCATGCGGCCTATTTCCGACCCGGCGGCGTGCACCAGGACCTGCCCGACGATCTGCTGGAAGATATCCAAACCTGGTCCGAGGCATTCCCGGCCGTGCTCGATGATATCGAGACACTTTTGACCGAGAACCGGATTTTCAAACAGCGCAATGTGGACATCGCCATCGTCGACCGCGAGACGGTGATGCAATACGCGTTCTCGGGCGTGATGGTGCGCGGCTCAGGCATGGCGTGGGACCTGCGCCGGGCGCAACCTTACGAGTGCTATGACGAGTTCGACTTCCTGATCCCTGTGGGCAAGAACGGCGATTGCTATGATCGGTATCTCTGCCGGATGTTGGAGATGCGCGAGAGCGTGAAGATCATTCAACAAGCCCTGTCCAAGTTGCAGGAGGTCCAGGGCCAGGATGTGATGGCGCGGGGCAAGTTGACGCCGCCCACCCGGGCCAACATGAAAACTTCGATGGAAGCCTTGATCCACCACTTTAAGTTGTACACCGAAGGCTTTCACGTGCCCGCGGGCGAGGTTTATGCAGCGGTTGAAGCGCCCAAAGGCGAATTCGGCGTGTATTTGGTCTCAGACGGGACCAACAAGCCCTACAAGGCCAAGCTCCGCGCGCCCGGGTTCCCGCATTTGGCCGCGATGGATCACCTGTGCACAGGGCACCAACTGGCGGATGTCTCGGCCATCCTGGGCTCTCTCGACGTGGTGTTTGGGGAGATTGACCGGTGAGAAGGGGCGCATTTCCTCTCTGTATGCTGGTAACCGGTGCCGCTGCTGACCCGGGGCACGAGTTTGGCACGCCAAATCGTCTGGACTTGATGGTCAAGATTATCACCGAGGCAGGGTGCAAGATGTCGGCCGCCGATGCCGTCACCAAACTGATCCCCAAAGGCTTCGTGCCGGATGAAACCTATATCCTGTCGCGTACCCTTGTGGCCCACGGTATGGCGCGGGTCGAAAACCAAACCTTAATTCTGCAAACGGAAGGGTGCCTCTAAGCCATGTTGCGCCGTCTTCACCCCGAACAGCCGGATAGCTTTGCCTTTACGCCCGCGAACCTTGCCTGGGCCGAAGCGCAGATTGCAAAATACCCGCAAGGCCGCGAAGCGTCTGCCGTGATCCCACTGTTGTGGCGCGCGCAGGAGCAAGAAGGCTGGGTTACCAAGCCCGCCATCGAAGCGGTGGCCAACATGTTGGGTCTGGCCAAGATCCGCGTGATGGAGGTTGCCTCGTTCTACTTTATGTTCCAGCTGCAGCCCGTGGGCG
>JBCBNR010000012.1:0-18696 GCA_039821665.1 Pseudomonadota bacterium | reverse complement strand
CGAGCTTTGTGGCGATTTGGAGGGGAAAAAGCTCGGTCGTTCTGTGCCTAATTTTTGTGCATAGGCCAGAATCTGTGTCGGTTGCGCTTACACATTCGTCAATTTGCCTGTTTTGAGTCCCATCAATGTCTCGCCTTCCACCCCGCGCATCTTTCAGTTGCGCATCAGCGCCTCGGCGGGATCGCCGCTGAGAGACCCGCTGTCAGACGGGACACGCGCCTTTAGGGAAACGAGGGTTAGACATGAAACTCATCATTGCCGTCATCAAGCCATTCAAGCTCGAAGAGGTGCGCGAAGCGCTGACCTCGGCGGGCGTACAGGGCCTGATGGTGTCTGAAGTCAAAGGCTATGGCCGCCAAGCCGGGCATACCGAAATCTACCGTGGGGCCGAATACGTCGTGAATTTCGTGCCCAAAGTGAAGCTGGAGATCGTCGTATCGGACGCCCAGGTCGCGTCGGTCACGGACGTTCTGTCCTCGACCGCCAAGACCGGCAAGATCGGCGACGGCAAGGTCTTCGTGGTCGATGTCGAACAAGCCATCCGCGTGCGCACCGGCGAGACCGGTGAAGAAGCGCTTTAACCAACACAACTCAATAGGGATCGAGGGACTAATGTCTAATCTCATCAAACGTCCTCTGCTGGCAGCGGCGCTTGTGGCACTTGCCACGCCGGTGCTCGCCCAGGACGACATCACCACCCCATCGGTGGAAACCGTGTTCATCATGAACTCCGTTCTGTTCTTGATGGGCGGCTTCCTTGTGTTCTGGATGGCCGCGGGCTTTGCCATGCTCGAGGCGGGCCTCGTGCGCTCCAAGAACGTGACGATGCAGCTGACCAAGAACATTGCGTTGTTCTCGCTGGCATCGATCTTCTACTACCTCATCGGCTATAACCTGATGTACCCGCTCGGCTCTTGGACCATCGGCTCGGACGAGACCGGCGGCTATCTGGGCATCCTCTTTGCACCCGGCGTGCTTGAGGCTGTGGGAGTGTCCGCCGCGGATGCTGATGATATTGGCTATGCCTCCACCGGTTCGGACTTCTTCTTCCAATTGATGTTCTGTGCGGCGACCGCGTCGATCGTGTCGGGCGCCTTGGCCGAGCGGATCAAGCTGTGGCCGTTCCTGATCTTCGTGATCATCCTGACCGGCATCATCTACCCGATCCAGGCCTCCTGGAAATGGGGCGGTGGTTTCCTGGACAGCCAGTGGGGCTTCTTGGACTTCGCAGGCTCCACGGTTGTGCACTCCGTCGGGGGTTGGGCCGCTTTGGCCGGGGCCATCTTGCTGGGCTCGCGCATCGGCAAGTACAAAGACGGCCAAGTGACACCTATGCTGGGCTCGAACATGCCGCTGGCCACACTGGGCACGTTCATTCTGTGGCTCGGTTGGTTTGGCTTCAACGGCGGCTCGCAGTTGGCCATGGGGTCCGTGGGCGATGTGGCTGATGTCAGCCGGATCTTCTCGAACACCAACACGGCAGCGGCCGGCGGTGCGGTTGCAGCGCTGATCCTGACCCAGGTGATGTATGGCAAAGTTGACCTGACCATGGTGCTGAACGGCGCGCTGGCGGGCCTTGTGTCCATCACCGCCGAGCCTCTGACGCCCAGCCTGGGCATGGCCACCATCATCGGTGCCGTGGGCGGTGTGATCGTGGTCTTTGGTGTGCCTTTCCTGGACAAGCTGAAGATCGACGACGTGGTTGGCGCCATCCCGGTGCACCTGTTCGCAGGCATCTGGGGCACAATGGCGGTGCTGCTGACCAACCCCGACGCCACCTTCATGGGCCAGCTTGGACCGATCATCATCGTGGGCGTGTTCGTCTTCGTCGTGTCCTTCGTGGTGTGGTTCATTCTGAAATCCACATTGGGTATCCGAGTGGACGAAGAGGCCGAGATCACCGGTCTCGACACTACCGAGCTGGGCATGGAGGCCTATCCGGAGTTCACGAACTAGTGAGCGTTTTATCCCCGGGGGCGGCGCAATCCGCCCCCAGACCTTGGCCCGAGTGCAACACTTGGGTCTTTTTTTAACCACAACACAGAAAACACGTTTTTGCCTTGTCTAATGCTCGGTATGGCAAATCTGTCTTGAAGCTGGATGCAGACATTCAGCGAATCTTTTGGAGGGACATCATATGAAGTTCATCACCGCGACCATCGCTGCCTTCGCGATTGCATCCGCTGCATCCGCTGGCAACCCGGTTTTTGAAGCCCCGGTTGAAGTCGAAGTCATGGAAGAAGAAATGGTCGAGCCCGTTGGTTCGTCCGCTGGCGGTTGGATCGTGCCCGTGCTGGCCGTTCTCGCAATCGCTGCTGCCGTTGCAGCATCCGACGACGACGACTAAATCCGGCGCTGCGCAAGACGCGCAGCTTTCAGGTTTTGCGAATGCCCTGGCGGACCCTTCCGCCGGGGCATTTTGCATTTGTGCGGACCGGATCGGCTCCGCTGGCCCCATGCGATCCTTCCTATGCAAGAGGCTTGTCCGCCCCTAAGACAGCACAGGCTTAGCCACAAAACGCCACAATTTTTCAGTAACTTTCATTCTTGTAACCAGTTGAGTGAGTATCATGACCCGAGTTTTTGCCTGCGCCCTTGTGGCCGCGGTTGCAGCCTGCAGCCCATACGCACCAGTCCAGCGCGACGCGACCCAAACCTATCAAACCCCTGTTGAACGCACCGGCCTTGCCAGCCTTTGGGGCGTTGGGCCACGGGCCCAGGATCGGATCAGTTATCCCGATGATGCGCCTGATGCGGACGATACCGCAAAGGACAAGCCCACAGCCCCAGAGGCGACACGCACGGCGGCGACAGCACCGGCCGCGACCCCCGCCTCCCCGGCACCGACATCCCCAAGCGCGCCCACAACCGGCGGGACCACGCCCACAGCCCCTGCACCGGGCCCGGGCCCGGGCCTGTTCCCGGGTGTGCCACCGCTCTGAACGCTTTTCTCTGCGCGCTGGTTTGCGTAAGGGGGAGAGATGAAAAAACACTCCCCCTTTGTGGATCTTCTGCCCAGCCTGCGCGCGCTGACAGACGGCGTAACAGATGAAATTGCGCTTATGGCAACGGTCGCGTGCGAGCTGTTCCACGGCGACGCGCGCTGTGATTGGGTTGGGTTCTACCGGGTCACAGCGCCTAAGGTTTTGACCATCGGGCCCTACCAGGGCGGCCATGGCTGTCTGGTCATTCCATTCGAACGTGGTGTGTGCGGCGCGGCTGCCCGCAGCGGCGAGACCCAGGTGGTGGACGATGTGCACGCGTTTGCGGGGCACATCGCCTGCTCGTCCTCGACCCTGTCCGAGATTGTGGTGCCGCTCTTTGATGCGCGCGGCGCGGTCTTTGCCGTGCTCGACATCGACAGCGATCAACCGGCCGCCTTCGATCAAGCGGACCGCGCGGTGTTAGAAGCCGCAATGGCCGAGCTGTTCACCAAAGCCTAAAGGGCCACCCCTGCGGCCTTAGTGACTGCCCAGCTTGCAAAAGCACGAGGATTTCACCGGCACATCCGTCCGACCCTTGGCAAGATCCAGGCGCTGCTTGACCATCCGCGCCTCATCCGACCTGCCCAATTGGATCAAACACTCGTAATAGCCCTGCAAGCTCCACACATTGTCCGGGTGTTGGACTGCACGGGGTAGGGTCGGATCAAGGCCCAAATCCTGGCGATACACTTCTGCTGCCGCGTCAAACTGTCTTTGTTCCAGCAAAAGCGCCCCCAGCGCGTGGCGCGTGGGCTGCATCCAGCCCCACGGCTCGTCATAGGGCATGGCATCGTCAAGTGCGACGGACTTGCGCAAATGGGCAAAGGCCGCGTCAAACTCCGCTTTGCGGTAAGCAATCTCGCCCTTCATCATCGCGGCGGCCACGGCCAGGATATCCCGGCAGGTGTTGTTGAAGATAAAGCGCGTCTCGGGCACGCGCTCAAAAGCGGCCTCGAACAACGCGGCCTCCGCCTCGGCCTGGGGCACCCGATCGGAGGCCGCATAGGCCACCGCTTTGGCGTAGTGCATCATCGCTGTGGTTACGCAAAAGAGCGCCGGATCCTCGGGCAACGCCTGGGCCACGATCTGATCCCATTGACCAAAGCGGATCAACACGTGCTGCTTGACCGACACAAACCCTTCCAACCAATCGGCCATCGGTGGGCTTTCGATGGTCAAAAGGGCGCGCGGCAAGGTTGCGTTCATCGCCTCAGCGGCCTGCAACGCGGGGGCCATCTGGCCCAAAAACATCGCGCCATACACCTTGAAATGGTAATTGTGACAGCGATAGAGCGAGTAGAAATTGAGAGGCCCCGCCACCTCCAGATACTTGGTGTCGGCGGCGATGGCCCTGCTGTTGCTGGACACCACACGCTCGTAATGACCGCACAACACGTCGATATGGGTGGGCATGTGGTTCAGATGCCCTGCATCGGGCACCAGATCGCGCAGCGCATCGCCTGCGCGCAAGGCGGTCTCTGGCCTGGGCGACATTTCCCATAGGTGAATGTAAAGGTGCAGCAGGCCTGGATGCCCGTACCCGCCGTCCTGTCCCAGCCCCCGCTCCAGCACATCTATCGCCTCTTGCGTGGCGGCACCTTCGGCAATCTCGCCGGTCGATAGGTCCCACAGGGCCCAAGGGGTGAGGTTCATCAAGGCCTCCGCAAACAGCGTGGCCACATCCAAATCATCCGCAAACCGGTTATAAACCTCGCGCATTGCATCCGCGTACTCTGCGTTCCAGGTACACGCCTCGTCCAGCGTGCCGGTGTTGGACTGGTAGCGTTTGGCAAGGGCCTTGATCAGGGCCGCCTCCGCGTCAGAGGCACCGTCCACTCGGGCCAGCGCCGCATCCAAATGGGACCGCGCCGCGCTGAGCGAGGCTTGGAAGTCCGCGTCGTCAAACGCCTCCCACGGCTTGTTATAGTTGCATCCCTGGGCATAGGCGGCCCCCCAATGGGCGATGGCAAGCGTCGGGTCCGCCTCTGCCGCCTTTGCAAAGCAATCTACGGATTCTTCGTGGTTGTAGCCGTAGCACCAGACCAGGCCGCGATCGAACCAGGTTTGCGCCGCTGCGATGTTGGTCGAGACCGGGCGCGTATGGGTCCCCAGATCAAAATATCCGTCCATGAACACTCCGTTTTTGAAAACCGCTTTTGAACACGGCCCGATCGGGCGGGGCTGTCCCCATCGGTGCCGAGGGAAAGTGTTCCCTCAAATGACCTCGCACGCAAGCCGCAGGGGCAGCAGCGCTGGATTATCACTTGAAGGTCCGGGGGCGCGCATGACAAACTCGGGCATGGAGCAGCTCTTCCCCCTCAATTCCTGGCCCGAGGTGGCCCCCGCCCTGATCGCAACAGCCGCGGGGCGCGCGCCCGCCGATATGGTTTTGCGCAACGTGGCCTGGGTCAATGTCCACAGCCGCGAGGTTTTGCCGGGCACCACCATCGGGGTGCGTGCCGGCCGCATTGCCTTTGTCGGGGCGAGCCCCCCTGGAGGACTTGAAGGGCCGGACACCCAGGTCCTTGATGGGGGCGGTCGCTATGCCCTGCCGGGGTTGTGCGATGGGCACATGCACATCGAAAGCGGCATGCTGACCGTGACGGAGTTTGCCCGCGCGGTCATGCCCCATGGCACCACAACGATGTTTGTCGATCCCCACGAGGTGGCAAACGTGCTGGGGCTGACCGGCGTGCGCCTGATGCATGACGAGGCGCTGGCCCAACCCATCAATGTGTTTGTGCAAATGCCCTCTTGCGCCCCTTCCGCCCCGGGGTTGGAGACGACGGGCGCCGAGATCACGCCTCAGGATGTGGCCGAGGCGATGGGCTGGCCCAACATCATCGGGTTGGGTGAGATGATGAACTTTCCCGGTGTGATGGCCGAGGATCCAAAAATGCTGGCCGAGATTGCGGCCACGCAACTGGCGGGCAAAACCGTGGGCGGGCACTACGCCTCGCCCGATCTGACCGGTCTGCACGCCTATGCCGCAGGCGGGCCTGCGGATGACCATGAAGGCACGCGCGAGGAAGATGCCATTGCGCGGGTGCGCCAGGGCATGCGCGCGATGCTGCGCTTAGGCTCGGCTTGGTATGACGTTCAGGCCCAGGTGACGGCCGTGACCGAAAAGGGCCTGGACCCACGCAACTTTATTCTGTGCACCGATGATTGCCACTCGGGTACGCTGGTGCGTGACGGGCATATGAACCGGGTGGTGCGCCATGCGATCGACTGCGGCCTGGACCCCTTGATCGCCCTGCAGATGGCCACCATCAACACAGCCACCCATTTCGGGTTGGAGCGCGAGTTGGGCTCGATCACGCCCGGGCGCCGTGCGGATATCCTGCTATCCTCCGATTTGGAGAGGTTGCCCATCGAAACCGTCATCGCCCGTGGACGGGTGATTGCGCAAAAAGGCGCGCTTGACGTGGCCCGGCCAGAATTTTTGTGGCCAGCGCAGGCGCGCGATACGGTCAAGCTGGGCAAAGAGCTGACCGCGGCGGATTTCGACATCAAAGCCCCTGCATCCAGCAGCACTGTCACGGCCCGGGTGATCGGCGTTCTGGAAAACCAGGCCCCGACCGAAGCGCGCACTGCGACACTGGGCGTAGCCGATGGCCTTGTGAACATGGACCGCGCGGGCGATGTCGCCCAGATCGCCTTGGTGGAACGGCACCGCGCCACGGGTGAGGTGACCAACGGGTTTGTGCACGGCTTTGGCTATGATGTTGATTGCGCCGTTGCCTCCACCGTGGCCCATGACAGCCATCAAATGATCGTGGTGGGCACGCGTAAGGCCGACATGGCCCGGGCGGCGAACCATCTGGGCACCATAGGTGGCGGCATCACCGTGTGGAAAGAGGGGGTGGAGCTTGCCACCGTACCTTTGCCCATCGCGGGTTTGATGTCCGACCGGCCCGCATCAGAGGTGGCGAGCGCAGCAGATGCCATGATCGCGGCCATGGCCGCCTGTGGGTGTACGCTCAACAACGCCTATATGCAGCATTCCTTGCTGGCGCTGGTGGTGATCCCTGCCTTACGGATCTCGGACAAAGGTTTGATCGATGTGACCCGCTTTGCGCCGACCGACCTGATTGTGGAGACGACTTGATGGCAGAGAGCTTGATGGTGGAGAGAACGTGATGGACAGCAGCGCACCGCTTTCCTGCCCCCCCGATGCGGGCTTCGAGGCGTTTTCCAGCGGGGCCGACGCAGTGGCGCGGCTGATCACGCTTTACACCATGGGCACGACCTTCTTGCGTGACCGCTTCGTCGCGATGTTAGACGGTGAAGCGCTGCCCACGCGATGCCGGGCCTTCTATCCCACCGTGCGCCTAACAACGAGCACCTTTGCCAAGGTCGACAGCCGCCTCAGCTTTGGTCATGTGGCCGAGCCTGGGACCTATGCGACCACCATCACCCGCCCGGACTTGTTCGAGAATTACTTGGTCGAGCAGATCGATCTTCTGATCGAGAACCACAATGTGATGGTCGAGGTGGGACTGTCGGACACGCCCATTCCGCTGCATTTCGCTATGGGCAATGACACCTATGTGGACGGGGGCCAGGATCGCGGCGAACAGGTGCCCTTGCGCGATCTTTTCGATGTGCCCGATCTGAGCCACACCGATGACCGCATCGTCAATGGCGAGGTCAGCCCTGCCGAGGGGCCGCGCCCGCTCGCCCCGTTTACGGCCCAGCGGGTGGATTACTCGCTCGCACGCCTTGCCCATTACACCGCTACCCTGCCCGAGCATTTCCAGAACTACGTTCTGTTTACGAATTACCAATTCTACATCGACGAGTTTCTGAATTTCGCCCATGCACAAGTGGCGGACCCCGCTTCGGGCTATCTGTCTTTGGTGGAGCCGGGAAATGTCGAGACGACCGCCCAAGGCACAACGGGCGCGCCGCCCGCCAAGCTGCCACAAATGCCCACCTATCACCTGACCCGCGCGAACGGTGCGGGCATCACTATGGTCAATATCGGCGTAGGCCCGTCCAACGCAAAAACGATCACCGACCATATCGCAGTGTTGCGCCCGCATGTTTGGCTGATGTTGGGTCATTGCGCCGGCCTGCGAAACTCGCAATCTCTGGGCGATTATGTGCTGGCCCATGCCTATGTGCGCGAGGATCACGTGCTCGACGATGATCTGCCCACCTGGGTGCCCATCCCCGCCTTGGCCGAGGTGCAGGTAGCGCTGGAGCAGGCCGTGGCGGACGTGACCGATTTCGCGGGCTATGAGTTGAAGAAGATCATGCGCACGGGCACCGTAGCCACCATCGACAACCGCAACTGGGAGTTGCGCGACCAATCCGGCCCGGTGCAGCGCCTCAGCCAGTCCCGGGCGATCGCGCTGGACATGGAAAGTGCCACCATCGCGGCCAACGGTTTTCGCTTTCGCGTCCCCTACGGCACGTTGCTGTGCGTGTCCGACAAGCCGCTGCATGGCGAGTTGAAGCTGCCCGGCATGGCCACGAGCTTTTACAAACGCCAGGTCAGCCAGCATTTGCAGATCGGCATTCGCGCCCTCGAAAGCCTGCGAGAGATGCCGCTGGAACGGCTGCATTCGCGCAAATTACGCTCATTCGAGGAGACCGCGTTCCTGTGACCGGGCGCGCTGCTGTGAAATAGTCACAGTTGACGCGCGTAAAAAGCAAGAAAGCCCGGTTCTGGGACCTTAGGGCCATTGTCTTCGCTGTGAAGATGTTGTCTGGTCAAGCGCGTGCGAGATGTGCGTCGCAAGCACACAAGCAATCGGAACAGGGAGCAGCCACAATGGCCCAAAAACCAATGACAAAAACGCAACTTGTCGCAGCGCTGGCGGAAAAGTCGGATGTGGACAAAGCCACAGCCATGCGCACGCTGGACGCCCTGGCGGAGATCGTAGCAACCGAAATGAATGGCGGCGGTGCCGTCACCCTGCCCGGCCTTGGCAAGTTTGCCTGCCGCGAGCGGCCCGCGCGCATGGTGCGCAACCCCGCCACCGGCGAGAGCATCCAGAAAGAAGCGGATCGCGTGGCCAAAGTCACCATTGCGAAGTCCCTCAAGGACATGATCAACGCCTAAACCCATCGGGGCGCGGGCGGCAAAGGACCTAAAGTGACCCTTGACCTGCGCGCCCTGATCCTCGGGCTGAGCTTTGTGATTTTCTGGAGCTCGGCCTTCACCTCTGCCACCATTATTGTGCAATATGCGCCGCCCTTCGTGGCGCTTGCGCTGCGCTTTGCAATCTCTGGTGGTGTGGCCCTGGCCATCGGCTATGCCCTGGGCCAGCGCCTGTCGCTCGACCGCAGCACGCTGCGCGCGGTTGTAGCCTTTGGGATCCTGCAAAACGTCATCTATTTGGGCTTCAACTTTGTGGCGATGCAAAGCATAGAGGCCTCGGTCGCGGTGATCATCGCCAGCACCCTGCCGATGCTGGTCGCCCTGGCCAGTTGGCTGTTCTTCTCCGAGCGGCTGCACCCCATCGCCGCCTTTGGGTTGGTCCTGGGCCTTGTGGGCGTGGTGCTTATCATGCTGCCCCGGGTCCAGGCGGGCATCGATCCCATCGGGGTGCTGCTGTGTTTTGTCGGTGTGCTTGCACTGACCGGTGCCACGCTGTTGGTGCGGGGGGCCTCGTCATCGGGGAACGTGCTGATGGTTGTGGGGCTGCAGATGTTGGTGGGCGGTCTGGGGCTGTTTGTTCTATCGCTCTGGTTCGAGACCTGGGAAGTGACATTCACTTGGCAGTTGCTCGCGGCCTTTGCCTACACCACGATCTTTCCCGGGCTGGTGGCCACGGTCATTTGGTTTCAGTTGATCGCGCGCGTCGGCGCGACGCGGGCAGCAACCTTTCACTTTCTCAACCCGTTTATCGGCGTGACCATCGCCGCGATTGTCCTGGGCGAGGTGTTGGTGTTGCGCGACATTATTGGCGTGCTCATCATCATGGCGGGCATTTATGCGGTGCAATCGGCCCGCGCGCCCAAAGCCGCCCCTTGAGGTCACCCGCGACCTAAGGCTATGTCGCGGCATCTGTCCGCCTGCCATGGAAATTGCCCAATGTCCTCTCACGGCCCTGCGCATCCCTTAAGCTCTCACAAAACCGGCGCGTTGCGCGGCGTGGCGGAGGTGCCGGGCGACAAATCCGTCAGCCACCGGTCGTTGATCTTCGGCGCCATGGCCGTGGGCGAGACCCGGGTGACCGGCCTGTTGGAAGGCCAAGATGTCCTGGACACCGCCAAAGCGATGGAGGCTTTGGGCGCGGAAGTGACCCGCGAGGCCGATGGCACGTGGAGCGTCCACGGTGTGGGCACCGGGGGCTTTGCCGAACCTCAGGACGTGATTGATTGCGGCAATTCGGGCACGGGCGTGCGCCTGATTATGGGGGCTGTGGCCACCACGCCGATATCGGTGACCTTCACGGGCGACGCTAGCCTGCGCAAGCGGCCCATGGGGCGCATCACCGATCCGCTGTCGCTGTTCGGCGCGCAATCCTTTGGCCGGGCGCAAGGCCGGCTGCCGCTGACCCTGGTAGGCACCGGCGATCCACTTCCGGTGCGCTACACCACGCCTATGCCTTCGGCCCAGGTGAAATCTGCCGTGCTGCTGGCGGGTCTGAACGCACCCGGCGAGACGGTGGTGACCGAGCAAGAGGCAACGCGAGACCATTCGGAACGGATGCTCAAAGGTTTTGGGGCCCAGATAGAAACGGAGGTGACGCCCGAGGGGCGTGTGATCACGCTGACGGGCCAGCCCGAGCTGGTGGCCCAGACCTTGACCGTGCCGCGCGATCCATCCTCGGCGGCCTTTCCGGTCTGTGCGGCCCTGATGGTCGAAGGCTCTGATGTGTTGGTGCCGGGCATCGGTCTGAACCCGACCCGCGCTGGTCTGTATACCACGTTGCAAGAGATGGGCGCGGACCTGACATTCGAGAACGAGCGGACCGAAGGCGGCGAGCCTGTGGCCGACCTGCGCTGCCGCTTTCGCGAAATGACAGGGATCGAGGTCCCGCCTCAAAGGGCTGCCTCGATGATCGACGAATACCCTATCTTGTCGGTTGTGGCGGCCAATGCCACGGGCACCACGACCATGCGCGGGGTCAAAGAGCTGCGCGTCAAGGAAAGCGACCGGATCGACGCCATGGCCCGGGGTCTAGAGGCGATGGGCGTCCGGATCGAAGAGGACGAGGACACCTTTATCGTCCACGGCCAGGGGGCAGGCGGTGTGAAAGGCGGGGCGATGGCCGCCACGCACCTGGACCACCGCATCGCCATGGCATTTATGTGCCTGGGCCTGACCACCAAACAAGCGGTGAAGATCGACGATGGCGGGCCCATCGCCACCTCGTTTCCCAGTTTCACAGACCTCATCGGCAACTTAGGCGGCATGATCCAGCGGAGCAACGGATGACCGGGGATATCCATCGCGGCTCGTGCCTGTGCGGATCAGTCACCTACACCATTACCGGCCCCTTGCGCCCGGTCATCGGCTGCCATTGCCAGCAATGCCGCAAGATGACGGGTCACTACGTGGCCGCCACCGGGGCCCCGCGTGAGCGCATCACCGTCACCGGCGACGTGACGTGGTATCAATCCAGCCCAGCGGCGCGGCGCGGCTTTTGCAGCATCTGCGGGTCCAGCCTGTTTTGGGATGGTCAAGCGTCCAGCACGCTGGCGGTGATGGCGGGCACTTTGGACGGTGAGACCGGGCTACAAACCCAAGGCCACATCTTTGTGGCCGATAAGGGGGATTACTATGAGATCGACCCGTCCCTGCCCCAGGCCGATGCGGACGAGCATGACCTGACCACCCAAGTGCCCTGACCAGCCGATGAGCAACGCCCCTTTCACCGTTGCCATTGATGGCCCGGCCGCCGCTGGAAAGGGAACACTGTCGCGCGCAGTGGCGGCGCATTTCGGCTTTGCCCATCTGGACACCGGCCTGCTCTACCGTGCGGTGGGCAAGGCAACGTTGGACCGAGGCCGCGGCACCATCGATCCGGTGGCCGCCGAAGAGCTGGCCAAACGCCTGGATGTGACCCAATTGGACGAAAGCGTTTTGCGCACCGCTTTGATCGCGCGCGCCGCTTCGCGCGTGGCGGCCCTGCCCGGCGTGCGCGCGGCCCTGGTGGAGGTGCAGCGCAGCTTTGCGCGCCGTGCGGGCGGGGCGGTGCTTGACGGGCGCGACATTGGCACGGCCATTTGCCCGCAGGCTGATGTGAAGATTTTCGTGACGGCCTCGGACACAGTGCGCGCGCAACGCCGATTTGAAGAATTGACGGCAAAAGGCGCGGACACAACCCGTGAGCGGGTCTTGGAGGATCTCAAAACCCGCGATGCGCGTGATGCACAGCGCGAGACAGCGCCCATGGCGCGCGCGGACGATGCGCACTTGCTTGACACCACCGAATTGTCTATAGACGCCGCCATCGAGACGGCAGTCGCAATAATAAACCGCACATACAGGCAGGGTCGGACATAACCGGCCCTTGTTTTTTTGCGTTCTAGCGTGTGCCTGATCCCAATCCAAAGACCGGCGGACCCAACCGCGCGGCCAGCAAAACGAACAGATAGGAATATGAATGTCTCAGACGTCTATGGACGAATTTGAAGCCCTCCTGAATGAGAGCTTCGAGCTTGTAACCCCCGAGGAAGGCTCTGTTGTCAAAGGCACTGTCCTTGCCATCGAAGCGGGTCAAGCGATCATTGATATCGGCTATAAAATGGAAGTCCGTGTCGAGCTGAAAGAATTTGCAAAACCAGGCCATTCGCCCTAGTTCGAGTTCGGCGATACGGTCGTGGTTTACCTGGAGCGCTTTTAAAACGCGCGGGGCGAGGCCGCGCTGAGCCGCGAGAAAGCCCGCCGGGAAGAGGCGTGGGATCGCCTGGAAAAAGCCGCCGAGAAGGAAGAGCGCGTCGAGGGCGCTATATTTGGCCGCGTCAAAGGCGGGTTTACCGTCGATCTGGGCGGCGCTGTTGCGTTCTTGCCCGGCTCTCAGGTCGATGTGCGCCCGGTGCGCGATGCCGCCCCCTTGATGAACATCCCGCAGCCGTTTCAGATCCTTAAAATGGACCGCCGTCGTGGCAATATCGTTGTCTCGCGCCGTGCCATCCTGGAAGAAAGCCGCGCCGAGCAGCGCGCCGAGATCGTCGGCAAGCTGGCCGAAGGCGACACCGTGGATGGTGTGGTCAAGAACATCACCGAATACGGGGCCTTTGTGGACCTGGGCGGTGTGGACGGCCTGCTGCACGTCACCGATATGGCTTGGCGCCGCGTCAACCACCCGTCCGAGATCCTCGCGATTGGCGAGACCGTCAAGGTGCAGGTGGTCAAGATCAACAAGGAAACCCAGCGCATCAGCCTTGGCATGAAGCAACTGCTGGAAGATCCTTGGGAATCGGTCGAAGCCAAGTATCCCATCGACAGCAAACATGCGGGCCGCGTGACCAACATCACCGATTACGGCGCGTTTGTGGAGTTGGAGCCTGGGGTCGAAGGTCTGGTGCACGTGTCCGAGATGTCTTGGACCAAGAAGAACGTGCATCCCGGTAAGATCGTATCCACCTCGCAAGAGGTCGAGGTGATCGTGCTGGAGATCGACACCACCAAGCGCCGCGTGTCCCTGGGCCTTAAGCAGACCCAAGGCAACCCGTGGGAGAATTTCGAAGCCGCCCACCCGGTCGGCACCCAAGTCGAGGGCGAGGTCAAGAACATCACCGAGTTTGGTTTGTTCATCGGCCTGGATGGCGACATCGACGGCATGGTTCACCTGTCCGATCTCGCCTGGGATCGCTCGGGCGAGGAAGCGTTGGGTGCGTTCGAAAAAGGTGACATGGTCAAGGCCGTGGTCACAGATGTGGATGCGGACAAAGAGCGTATCTCGCTGTCGATCAAGGCACTGGACGGGGATCCGTTCGCGGATGCGACCGCTGGCGTCAAGCGCGGCGATGTGGTCACGGTCAACGTCACCTCGATCGAGGATGGTGGGATCGAAGTGGAGTATGATGGCATGAAAGCCTTCATCCGCCGCTCGGACCTCAGCCGCGATCGGGCCGAGCAACGCCCCGAGCGGTTCTCGGTTGGTGACAAGGTCGATGCGCGCATCACCCGAATCGATGCCAAATCCCGCAAGCTGGGTCTGTCGATCAAAGCGCGCGAGATCGCAGAGGAGAAAGAAGCGGTGGAGCAGTATGGCTCGTCCGACAGCGGCGCGTCCTTGGGGGATATCCTGGGTGCAGCGCTCAAAGACCGCGACTAAGCCTTGGATCCTCTGACCCAAGATCTTTACGACGAACGGCGCCGCAAATGGCGCCGTTCAGCTTTTTGGCGCGGGGTCCTGGTGACCCTTGGCGTTTTGATCGGCTTGGGTGTGTTGGGCGCGGTCCTGCGCGGCGACGGCCCCCTGGGCGATCATATCGCCCATGTCGAGATTTACGGCACGATCTTCGATGATCCGGCCCGCGCGGACATGCTGCGAGCACTGGCCGAGGACGAGACCGCAAAAGCCCTGATTGTCGAGATCAGCTCGCCCGGGGGCACCACCGTTGGCGCCGAGGCCCTTTACGAGAATTTGCGCGACATAGGCAAGGATCGGCCCGTGGTGGCCGTGATGCGCGAGGTGGCGGCCTCCGGCGGCTATATTACCGCGATTGCGGCCGACCATATCGTGGCGCGCGGCAACACCCTGACCGGATCCATCGGGGTGATCATGGAATACCCCGATGTCACCGAATTGATGGACCGGATCGGGGTGGAGATGCGCACCGTCCGCTCCTCCGAGCTAAAGGCCGAACCTTCGCCCTTCCGCGCCCCTTCGCCCGGTGCCCTGGCGGTGCAGCGCGCATTGATCGACGACAGCCAGGCCTGGTTCCGCGGCCTGGTGGCCGAGCGTCGCGGGCTGGACGGAGAGGCGTTGGAACGGGTCACCCAAGGCACGGTCTTTACCGGGCGCTTGGCGCTGGATGCGGGTTTGATCGACGCGCTTGGGGCCCAGGACGAGGCGCTCAACTGGCTCGAATCGGTGGACGAAACCCTAACCGGGTTGGAGGTCTTTACCTGGGAGCCGGTCCAACCGGAGCCAAGTTTCCTGCAGTATATTACAGGCAACTCTCTGTTTTCTGGGTTTTTTACGAAAACCCCGCGGCCAACAGACCCCCGATTGATGTCCATCCTCAAATAACGGGTGTTCGCCTGCAGTGCGTTTGCTAGTCTAGGTCCACTTCACGCAGAGGGGCTTCGAGCGGTCACCATGATAAAGTCTGAACTCATCCAGAAAATCGCGGACGAAAACCCCCATCTCTATCAGCGGGATGTGGAACGGATCGTATCCACCATATTTGAAGAGATCATCGAGGCCATGGCCAATGGCAACCGGGTGGAGCTTCGGGGCTTTGGCGCCTTCTCTGTGAAAAAGCGCGACAGCCGCACCGGGCGCAACCCGCGCACGGGCGAGGCGGTGCCTGTGGAAGAGAAGTTTGTGCCTTTCTTCAAAACCGGTAAACTGTTGCGAGATCGCCTAAACGGGCTTGAGGGAACGGACCATGCTGAGACTGATTAAGATTGTATTTCTGTGCGTGCTGATGGCGGGCCTTTTGCTGGTGGCAATCGCCAACCGCGGCTTTGTCACCCTCAACCTGCTGCCCGAGGGGCTGTCCCCGGTCTACTCTTTCTCCTACGAACTGCCGCTGTTTGTGGTGATCCTGGCCTCGGTGCTGGTGGGGTTGATGATCGGCTATATCTTGGAATGGTTGCGCGAGCATAAGCACCGCGCCGCCCGACGCGCGAAAGAGCGCGAGGCCCGCGCGCTGTCGCGCGAGGTCGAGCAGATGAAACGCAAAGAGCAAAAGACAGAGAGCGACGAGATCCTCGCCCTGCTGAACTGATGCGCGTTAAAATCTGCGGCCTGCGCGAGGCGTCTCACATCGACGTCGCGGCCCAGGCCGGTGCGGCCTATGTGGGCTTTGTGTTCTTCGAAAAATCTCCGCGCAATGTCTCGCTGGCGCAGGCGCGCGCGCTGGCGCAGGCCACCCCGCCCGGATTGTGCAAGGTTGGGTTGACGGTGGATATCGAGGACCCGTCTCTCGATACGCTCTGCGCCCAAGTACCCCTGGATATGCTGCAACTAAGCGGTGGCGAGACGCCGGCGCGGGTGGCGGAGATTAAGGCACGCACCGGGCTGCCGGTGATGAAGGCCGTGGGTGTCCGCGAAGAGGCTGATCTGGTCAAGATCGACGCCTACAGCACAGTGGCCGACCAGATCTTGGTGGACGCCAAACCGCCCCCAGGGGGCGATTTGCCCGGCGGCAACGGCCTGACCTTCGACTGGCGTCTGATCCAAGGGCGGCGCTGGCCCCTGCCCTGGATGCTGGCCGGTGGGCTGAGCGTGGAGAATGTGGCGGATGCCGTGCGCCTCACCGGGGCCACCCAATTGGACCTGTCATCCGGCGTCGAGTCCGCGCCAGGGGTCAAAGACCCCGCAAAAATCGAGGCCTTTCTTCAGGCTGCGACGCTGGCGGGCCTTCACCCCGCCCCAAGCCTGGGCTAGACAAGCGCGTCCCAAAGGGAGGCGACCGATGAACATCTCACCCAACAGCTTTCGCACCGGCCCAGACGAGAGCGGCCGCTTCGGCCAGTTCGGCGGCCGGTTTGTATCCGAAACCCTGATGCCGCTGATCCTGGATTTAGAGGCGGAGTATGAACGGGCCAAGACGGATGACAGCTTTTGGGCCGAGATGGACGATCTGTGGAAGCATTACGTGGGCCGCCCCTCGCCCTTGTATTTCGCCGAGCGTCTGACGGAGGAGTTTGACGGCGCGAAGATTTACCTGAAGCGTGACGAGCTGAACCACACGGGCGCCCATAAAATCAACAATGTGCTCGGCCAGATCCTGCTTGCGCGGCGCATGGGCAAAACCCGCATCATCGCCGAGACAGGTGCGGGCCAACACGGGGTGGCCACCGCTACGGTTTGTGCGCGCTTCGGTCTGAAATGTGTTGTGTTCATGGGCGCCACCGATGTGGAACGGCAAGCGCCCAACGTCTTTCGCATGCGCCTTTTGGGTGCTGAGGTCGTGCCGGTCACCTCGGGCCGCGCCACCCTGAAAGACGCCATGAACGAGGCCCTGCGCGATTGGGTCACCAATGTGCACGACACCTTCTATTGCATCGGCACGGTGGCGGGCCCGCACCCCTATCCCGCCATGGTGCGCGACTTCCAGTCGATCATCGGCAAAGAAACCAAAGAGCAGATGCAGGAGCGTGAGGGCCGCCTGCCCGATATGTTGGTGGCCTGTATCGGCGGTGGCTCCAACGCGATGGGCCTATTCCATCCGTTCCTGGACGACACCGATGTGCGCATCGTAGGGGTCGAGGCCGGTGGCCACGGCGTTGATGACCGCCTGGAACACGCGGCCTCGCTGACCGGGGGGCGGCCTGGCGTGCTGCATGGCAACCGCACCTATCTGCTGCAAGACGATGATGGGCAGATCATCGAAGGACATTCGATTTCGGCTGGGCTCGATTATCCCGGAATTGGCCCCGAGCATGCTTGGCTTCACGATATGGGTCGCGTGGAATATGTCTCGGTCACTGACACCGAAGCGCTGGATGCCTTCCAGCTGTCCTGCCGAACCGAGGGCATAATCCCCGCGCTCGAGCCGTCCCATGCGCTGGCCCATGTGGCAAAGATCGCAGGCGACCTGCCCAAAGACTTCCTGTTGGTGATGAACATGTGTGGGCGCGGTGACAAAGACATCTTCACCGTGGCCGAGGCGTTGGGCACCAAGATCACAGACGGATGACTCCAGGGCACATGGGCCCAAACCTGCGCAACGGTGCCACGTTGTTGTGAGCGCTGCGTTAAAAAGGGCCGACGGCCCTTTTTTTGCGCCTTCCAACCCCCTATTTACAGCTAAACCGTTCAGTCTGCTTTGCCATGGTGCAGGGCCGGCATGGTTGTTTAATCACGAAAATTTATGAATTTTTTCAGTTAATTATTGCCCCACTGACATTTTTTGAAACTTTTCTATATTGGCCTATTGAAACTGAACTGTTCAGTACAAACATGCCTTTCATCAACAACGGCGGACATCGCCATTCTCGTAAAGGAACGCAAAATGCGAACTCTCTTCATCGCCACCGCACTCGCAGCCGTCAGCACCACAGCCGCACTTGCCATGGATAAGACCGAGGTCTCGGATTATCTGTTGGATATGGGCTATGTGTCCGTGAACGTGGTCGAGGCCAGCGACACCGTGACCTTCCTTGCCGATGGCCCGGGCGCAGACCGGACGATCGTCTACAACGCCCAGACAGGCGAGATCCTGTCGGACACCGCACTGGAGCTCACCCAAGTCGAAGATGTAGTCCGGCCTTTCCTGCCCTCCCTTCCCGTGGATGTGGATGAGGCATCGGAGACGGTTTACGACACCGACGGCGAAGACAGCGATCTTGGCGTCTCCATCAACGAGGCCGCTGGCATCGACCCGGATGATCTGTAAGCAAGGTCGAATGTTACACCACGCCCGTGGCGCGTGATCGGTTTGTGTCAGCCCTCGGCTGTCAGGTCACCGCGCCGTGAGATCCTCCGACGGACCCGCGAGAATGCGGGCACGGGCCTGAAACAAGTCACCGATATCGCGCCAAATCCGTTCACGCCATCAAACCCAAACGTGGTTTGAACGTGAGCGGCGAGGCCCTGATATTAGACCCATCGAAGACGGCCAC
>JBCBNR010000011.1:0-18928 GCA_039821665.1 Pseudomonadota bacterium | reverse complement strand
AGCCTGATCGCGCGGCCATCGCCTCGGCGAACTGCTCGAACAGGTAGTAGCTGTCTTGGGGGCCGGGGCTCGCCTCGGGGTGGTATTGCACCGAGAAGACGGGGCGATCCTTGACCGCGATCCCGCAGTTTGAACCGTCAAAGAGCGAGACATGCGTCTCCTCCACCCCTTTGGGCAAGGATTGTGCATCCACCGCAAAACCGTGGTTCATCGACGTGATTTCCACCTTGCCTGTGCGCTTGTCCTTGACCGGATGGTTCGCGCCGTGGTGGCCGTGGTTCATCTTGAGGGTCTTGCCGCCCAAGGCAAGGGCCAGCATTTGGTGGCCCAGGCAGATGCCAAAGACCGGGATGTCGGAAGTCTCCAGCACATCGCGGATCATCGGCACCGCATAGGCCCCCGTGGCCGCAGGATCGCCCGGGCCGTTGGACAGGAACAGCCCATCAGGCTGGTGCTGCATCACGTCCCGTGCGGTCGAGGTTGCGGGCAGAACGGTCACATCGCAGCCGGCACTTGCCAGACAGCGCAAGATGTTGCGCTTCGCCCCGTAGTCTATGGCGACCACCTTGTGCTTGGCGCCGGTTTGCTTGCGAAAGCCGCCTGGCCAGGCCCACCGCATCTCGTCCCAGCGGTAGGGCGCTTTGCAGGTCACATCGAGGGCAAGATCAACCCCCTCAAGCCCGTTGAAGCCGCGCGCCCGCTCGTGCAACGCGGCGGTGTCGAACTGACCGTCCGGGGCGTATTGCAAGGCGGCGTGGGGCGCGCCCTGGTGGCGAATGGCACGGGTCAGGCGGCGTGTGTCGACGCCCGCAATGCCGATCCGCCCATGGGCGGCCAGCCAAGCGTCGAGAGGTTGCTCTGCGCGCCAGTTCGAGGCCTGGGTCAGGGGCCATTTAACCACCATCGCCTCGGCCACCGGAGAGGCGGTTTCCGCATCTTCATCATTTGTGCCCACATTGCCGATATGGGGAAAGGTGAAGGTGATGATTTGGCCCGCATAGGACGGGTCCGACATGATCTCTTGATAGCCGGTCATCGCGGTGTTGAAGCACAGTTCCGCCACACAAATCCCAGGAGCGCCGAAGCCCGTGCCATAAAAGCTTTGACCATCGGCCAGCATCAAACAGGCGGTCGGGTGGGGCTGGCGCGCAGCTAAGGCCAGGGGCGAGGGTGCTGACATCAAGCTCTCCAGGTGGTTTGCAGAGAGGTACGCCGTGCGCACGTCAGGGTCAAGGATTCGCGGCTTACAAATTAAAGTGCGCGTTTTCAATATGTTAAGCGGCCATTCGGGCGTTGCGGCAGCGCCGTGGATGGCGTAAAACACCCAGACCTGCCACGCCGAGACGTGGCGCTGCAAACGAAGGTGACCATGCTTCGCGCCCGACTGAAAGATGCCATCAAAGACGCCATGCTTGCCAAGGAGAGTGCTCGGTTGTCCACCCTGCGGCTGATCTCGGCCGCCGTGAAGGACCGGGACATCGCGGCCCGCTCGGAGGACAATGCGGACGGTGTGTCGGACGCAGAGATCCTGGCCATTCTGGGCAAGATGATCAAACAGCGACAGGATGCGGCCACCGCCTATGAGGAGGCCGGTCGCGTGGAGCTGGCCGAACAGGAGTTGAGCGAGATCACTGTGATCGAAGGCTTTTTGCCCAAGCAATTGTCGGACGATGACATCAAAGCCGCGATTCAAGAAGCGATCACCCAGACCGGTGCATCGTCCATCCGAGATATGGGCAAGATCATGGGCGTGCTTAAGGCAAAGTACCCCGGCCAAATGGATTTCGGCAAAGCGGGCGGGCAAGTAAAGGCCTTGCTGGTCTAAGCGCACCCAAGCGATGGTGTGAGGAACCCTGCCCGAGCGATGCCTCCGGCGGGGATATTTTTGCAAAAATGAAGGGGCGGCGCGGGCTAGACGCGGGCGTCCGCAAAGGCCGAGGCCAGGGTCTTGTGCAGATCCACCCGTTCCTCCGGGCTGAGAAAAGCGCCCAACTCGATCTCGCGCCCGTTTCCTTTGAGGGTGAGGTAGCTTTCCACGCGCGGGGTGGTCTTGAGGTGCAAAGTCACCCAATGGGGGTTTGCGTGCCAGATGCGCCGGGTTCCATTGGGCTCCACCCTTTCAACGGTCACCAGGTCGGGCCAAAGCAACAGCCGCTCGGACAGCTTGCCGTCATGGGTGTTGCGGCTGATCGCCCAATACAACCCGATAAGAGCTGAAACCAGAAAGGGCAGGAGGCCAAAGGCCGCCCGCGTGCCCAAGAGTGGGATGAGCGGGATCGAGAGGCCCACTGTCACAATGGCAAAAACCCAGCGCAGCCCGCCTTGGGTGAGGGACCGGTTGGGCCAGAGCGTGATGTCGATGCGAGGAGGGGTCTGCCGGGTGGGAAGCGCCCCGCCCGAAGGATCGGGCGAGGCGGTTGAGTTGATCAGGGGCATCAGCCTTTGGGTTTGCCCGCTTCAACCCACTCCGCATGGGTCGGATGATGGGGCTGCTTGTCCCACATATCCGGCGTGGGCAGCGTCTCGAACGTATGCTCCGGCGGAGGGTTGGGCAGGGTCCATTCCAGAGTGTCCGCATGCTCGCCCCAATAGGCGGGCTCTTCGACCTTTTTGCCGTACACCAGCGTGTAGAACACGATGCCGAAGAACAGTAGGAACGACGCGCCGGACAGGAAGGCACCGTAGGACGAGACCTCGTTCCACAGGGCAAACTGTTCGGGATAGTCGATGTAGCGGCGTGGCATCCCCTGACGGCCCAGGAAGTGCTGGGGGAAGAAGGTAATGTTGGCGCCGATGAACATCATCCAGAAGTGGATCTTACCCCACAGCTCGGGATATTGCCGCCCGGTGATTTTGCCCATCCAATAATAACAGCCCGCGAAGATGCCAAAGACGGCGCCGAGGCTCATCACATAGTGGAAATGGGCCACCACATAGTAGGTGTCGTGATAGGCCCGGTCGATGGGCGCTTGGCTGAGCACGATGCCCGTCACACCGCCAACGGTGAACAGGAAGATAAAGCCAATAGCCCACAACATGGGCGTTTTGAACTCGATCGAGCCGCCCCACATGGTTGCGATCCACGAGAAGATTTTGATGCCCGTGGGCACCGCGATCACCATGGTCGCCAGCATGAAGTAGGACTGCTGGGTGACGCTCATCCCGACGGTGTACATATGGTGGGCCCATACCACGAACCCGAGCGCGCCGATGGCGATCATCGCGAATACCATGGGCAGATAACCGAAGATCGGCTTTTTGGAGAAGGTAGCGACCACGTGGCTGACGATGCCAAAGGCCGGCACGATGACGATATACACCTCCGGGTGGCCAAAGAACCACAGGATGTGCTGATAGAGCACCGGGTCCCCGCCGCCGGCAGGATCGAAGAAGGTGGTGCCGAAATTACGGTCGGTCAGCAGCATGGTGATCGCGCCGGCCAAAACGGGCAGGGCCAGCAGGATCAGGAAGGCTGTCACAAAGATCGACCAGGCAAAGAGGGGAACCTTGAACAGTGTCATGCCCGGGGCACGCATGTTCAAAAAGGTGGTGATCATGTTGATTGCGCCCAGGATGGACGAGGCCCCCGACAGGTGGACCGCGAAAATCGCCAGATCGGTGGAAATGCCAGCCTCGTTCGTGGACAAAGGCGCGTAGAGCACCCAGCCAATGCCCGATCCGGGCAAACCGTTGCCGCCCGGGGCCAACACGGACAAAACAGCGAGAGAGGAGCCTGCCACAAACAGCCAGAAGCTTAGGTTGTTCATGCGTGGGAACGCCATATCAGGCGCGCCGATCATGAGGGGCATGAAATAGTTGCCGAATCCGCCGAACAGCGCCGGGATGACCACAAAGAACATCATCAGAATGCCGTGGGCTGTGATCATCACATTCCAAAGATGGCCGTTTGGCTCGCCATCCAGCAGCATGTACTGAACGCCCGGCTCCATCAGCTCGAGGCGCATATACATGGTGAACGACACCGAGATCAGACCCAAGACCGCCGAGACGATCAGGTAGAGGATCCCGATATCCTTGTGGTTGGTGGACATGAACCACCGGGTGAAGAACCCGCGTGTGTCCTCGTGCCCGTGGGCGTGCGCCGTTGCATCGGCCATAATACTGTCTCCTGCTCTGCACACCGACCCTTGGTATGCAATTGTTCACAGTGGTACGGCGATTGCGCGACAGGCTCAACCTGTACAAGGGTCGCAGGCAGCGAATTTTTGTCGCGGTGGCTGGGCGTGTTCGGCGCGGCGGACACCTGTCGCATTTGAAGTGTCCAGGTCGCAATTGCGGGCGACGGGGGCAAGGTGCGCGCCACAGGTTTTGGGGATGGGCAGCACTGATCCCCTGAACTGGTCCTCGGTTGTGTTGGACGCAGCACCAGACCACGCGCGGCAGGCGCTGCGACGGTCCATGCTGGATCTTGCGGGTGTCGCTGTGGCGGGCGCACGCACGGAGCTGTCGCAGATTGTAAGGGACCACGCGGCCTTGCAATTCGGCGGCACCGGCGCACGCCTGATGCTCGATGGCAGGAGGGTCAGTGCGGCGGGTGCTGCCTTTGCCGGGGGCATGACCATTGATGCCATGGATGCCCATGACGGCCTGAAGCCGGTCAAAGGGCATATCGGCTGCGGGGTGTTTCCAGCGGCCCTTGCCTTTGCCCAGGCCGAATCTTTGGATCTGACATCGGTCTTTGATCTGACCCTACTGGGCTATGAGCTTGGGGCCCGTGCGGGCCTTGCCCTGCACAGCACAGCGCCGGATTACCACACCTCTGGGGCTTGGGTGGCTGTGGCCATTGCCGGGATGGGCGCGCGCGCCCTGGGCCTGACGGCGGAGCAAACGGCGCACGCGTTGGGGATCGCAGAATATCATGGCCCGCGCAGCCAGATGATGCGCTGCATCGACCATCCCACCATGGTCAAGGACGGCTCGGGCTGGGGGGCTATGGCAGGTGTCACGGCGGCCTATCTTGCGCGCGCGGGCTTTACCGGCGCGCCCGCACTGACCGTGACCACAGCGCAGGTGGCCGACATTTGGGAGGACCTTGGGACACGGTGGTATGTGAGCGAACAGTATTTCAAGCCACAGCCCGTGTGCCGCTGGGCGCAACCTGCGATTACCGCCGCACTCGCCTTGCAAGCAGCCCATGGTCTTGAGGCGTCGGATATCGCGCGCGTGGATGTCACCACCTTTCATGAGGCGGTGCGCCTGGCCACGGCCCATCCCACCAGCACGGAAGCGGCGCAATACTCCTTGCCTTTTCCCGTGGCGGCCGCGCTCGTGTCCGGCCAGGTTGGGCCCGAACAAATAGATGGGCCTGGGCTGCTGGATGACCGGGCGCAGGCCCTGGCCGGTAGGGTGCATTTGCACGAGGCGGAAGCGTTCAATGCCGCGTTTCCCGCGCGACGCTTCGCCCAGGTCGAGATCACGGTGCAGAACGGGCGTCAGTTTCGCACCGACCCGATGGAGGCCCCGGGCGATCCCGAGGCACCGCTGACGGACGGGGAATTGCTGGACAAGTTTGAGGCCTATGCCGATCCGTTGGGAGCTGCACGCAAACGGGCCATCAAAGCCGCGCTTTGGCACGGCGAAGGAACACTGCGCCAGGTTGTGGAGGCGCTTTGCATGCCGATCGAGTGTTGAGGTTGGCCCACAGAGGGGGCCTTCACCCTCAATTAACGCGCGGTCCAAAACGCGCCGCTGATGCAAAACGTCGTGCGAAACGCAAAAACGCCCGAGCGTTAGGGCCCGGGCGCTGCATGTCAATGCAAGGCGAGGACTTAGGAGTCTTCGGCCGAGAAGGTCGCCAGATAAGCCGCGATATCTTCGCCGCCCTTGCGCAGCTTGAACGCCATGCGCGAGCGCACACTATTATCATCGAGTGTTTTGGCAAGGAAAGCCTTGGGGTCGACCACATACTCGGCGATCAATTCAGGCGTCCAGATCAAGCCTGCCTCGCCCGCGGCCACCAGTGCGTCGCCGTATTTGTTGAAGTCAGCCGTGCCCGCCTGACGGCCAACGATGCCGTAAAGGTTCGGGCCGGTTTTCCCGCCTTTAACGATCACTTCGTCAGCACTTTCGATCATGTGGCAACTTTTGCAGCGGGCAAACGTCTTCTCGCCAGCGGCTGCATCCCCGATGGCATGGCCATCTGCATAGGCGATTGTCGCGCCTGCGGCCAGAACAGCCGCCGTGGCAATGGAACGAAGCATGGGTATCCCCTTAGTCTGTTGTGTCATTCGGACTTTACATATTTGTGTTGCATGCAAGGGCAAGCTTTGCGACCAAAACTTTTGTGACCGCGGATTTCAAGGCGTGCCCCCTGCGGTATCACGCCGCGTGGGCGAGGGCAGACCCGAAGATACGCCCGAAGCTCTCAGCCAAGGCCAAGTCAACGTCATGCATGGTCGCTGGCACACCTAGATCCACCAGGCTGGTGACACCGTAGTCTGATATGCCGCAGGGCACGATGCCCTCATAATGGCTTATATCCGGCTCCACATTCAGGGACAGGCCGTGAAAGGTCACCCATTTGCGAATGCGCACGCCGATGGCCGCGATCTTATCCTCGGCCATGCGCCCATTGGGCAGGGCGGGCTTGTCGGGCCGGTTCACCCAAACGCCGACGCGCCCTGGGCGCCTGCCGGCGGTCACCCCGAACTCCGCGAGGGTCGCGATCACCCAGTCTTCCAACTGCGCCACGTAAAAGCGCACGTCGCGCCCCCGGGTAGAGAGGTCCAGCATGGTGTATGCGATGCGCTGGCCGGGCCCGTGATAGGTGTACTCTCCCCCCCGGCGGCTTTGATGCACCTCGAACCGGTTTGGGTCGCGCAAATCCTGCGGCCGCGCGCTGGTGCCAGCGGTGAACAGCGGGGGGTGTTCGACCAGCCAGACCTGTTCGGGCGCGGTTCGGTCCAAGATACCCTGCACCCGCGCCTCCATATGGGCAAGCGCGTCCC
This sequence comes from Pseudomonadota bacterium, assembly GCA_039821665.1. Lineage (GTDB taxonomy): Bacteria > Pseudomonadota > Alphaproteobacteria > Rhodobacterales > Rhodobacteraceae > CANLSM01. The sequence goes on along the minus strand of JBCBNR010000011.1, from coordinate 11,960 downwards.
CATAGGCGGTCAGCCCAGGCGCAATGGTCCAGTCAACAGCGCGGCTCATCCGGTCCTCCGAGTGCCAAAGCATCCGATCTTAGATGTTCATACCATGGCTTAAGGCCGGGTGTGAATGCGCAACCCGCGCGCAGGGCAGCCCGCGTCAAAGGCCTGCGAAAAACACGGCTTTTCTTCCGGCGCCACTGCACCTATACAGCGGCTATTGCTTCGCTGATGCGAAGCGTCCGGCATGGATTTGCGGTCGTGGCGGAATTGGTAGACGCGCAGCGTTGAGGTCGCTGTGGGGTAACACCCGTGGAAGTTCGAGTCTTCTCGACCGCACCATCAAGTCACTGTTAGAGTGTGTTTTCAGTGACTTAGGGGTATGAGCTTATCCTTTTCTGGCCAGCGGCTGCCAAGCCAAGTTTTGACGCTCAGCTTTGCTAGGGCTTCGAACGCCCCAAACATGCCTCTCTCAACGCGCCAGTGCTGTCCGGCGGATGTTATGTCTGCCCTGGTTTGCCGCCACCAAGGCCAGCGCGTGTGAGGGCCGGTCCCGCTGCGCGCGACACCAACAGCCCTTGGGCCATGTCTGGCCAAGCGTTTGCGGTATTGCGCGGTCCTCGCGGGACATTCGTCTCGCGGATCATGGGCGTCTTGGCAAGGGCGGCGTGGTCAATTGCCTTTGACCAAGGCCTCGATGGTCGCGACCACATCTTCCATTTGGGACAGATCAACAGGGGCAAACCGGCCCGCGTCATTGTCCCAATAGGCGCCGTTCCGGTCGTCAAAGCCATCTTTGAGCGCAAGGCGGCACAGAATATCTGCGCCGATGCGCAGGTCATGGCCCGCCACACCAAACCCTTCCTTGACCATCTTGGATGCCAGAAGCGAGCCAGGGTTGACCGCAAAGACCAACGGCCCCTCCGCCAGCGTTTGGGCCAGATGGGCCGACCAAAGCGTGATCGCGCGTTTGCTTTGGGCGTAGGCGTCCATATCGTCGAGCCGAACACCCCCACGCAAAGCGCTAAGGTTGACCGTCGCTTGCGCGGCGGAGGAGAGGTTTAGGATACGCCCATCCTTGGGCATCTTTGGCAAAAGCGCCATGGTCAGCGCGTAAGGCGCAAGCGTGTTCACCACAAATCGCAGGTCTTGCCCGTTGTCCAAAACTGTTTTGGGGGCCTTAAGAACGCCTGCATTGTTGATCAGCACGTCGATTTGGGTGTGGTCCTTGGCAACCGCCTGTGCCAGCGCGCGTGCCTCCTCCACCACGGACAGATCGGCGCGGTATGTGGCAGGCGCGCCCCCCACTTGGCTTACCGCCGCTTGCAGCTTGTCGTCACTGCGCCCGTGCAAGATGACCGAGTGCCCGTCCGAGGCAAGCATCTGTGCGGTCAGCAATCCAATGCCGTCGGTGGCCCCGGTGATCAGGATGGTCTTGCTCATGTCTCTGCCTTTTGGGTTGGGAAATGGGGCAACAGGGTATCTGCCAGCCGGGCCATCGTATCCTCGATGGGGGCTGTGTTAAATCGCAGGTTCAGGGCGACATGGTTGAGGCCACCTGCCTGCAATGCGCGCAGGTAGCGCGTCAAAAACCCAGTGCCCGCGCGAAAGCCCAAGTGGATGGGCTGAGGGTCCGCGTCCGGGTCGGCCACCAGATCGATGTAAAGCGATTGCATCACGGGTTTGGGTGTGTGGCCCGCGGCCGCGCTGCGCGCACGATACGCTTGGGTCAGTTGGGTTTGTGCGGCCGTATCCCGCGGATAGGTGATCCAGCCATCGCCATGGGCGGCCACCCACTCGGGGCTTTGTTGTGCGCCGCCGGTGATCAGAATGGGCAGCCGAGCGGCCACGGGCTTGGGCAACATGTCCATCTCGCCCATCAAGCGGCCATGGGGCCCGGTGTAAGAGGGGGAGGTGTCGGACATCGCACGAATATAGCTGAGCGCATCGCGAAACCGCGCATCGCGATCCGGGTAGGATTGGTTGAGCGCGGGATATTCCTCGGGCCGATCCCCCGACGCCACGCCCAACAGCAGCCGCCCGCCAGAGAGTTGATCGGCTGAGGCTGCGGCCTTGGCTACATGGGCTGGGTGGCGCAGGGGCAGGATGACACTGGCCACCCCCAGCCCGATATCCCGGGTCGCCCCGGACAGATACCCCAGATAGGTGAACGGGTCGAACATTTGGCCCGCATCCCCAAAGCTGGGGACATTGAAGGGCACATCGCGCAGCCACAGGGCCGCAAAGCCCAAGCTGTCGGCAAGTTGGCTGCGGGCGATATGTTGTGTCATGTCTGGGATGGGGCTGGCGCCGTGGGCATCCAGAGGCACCACCAACCCAAGGCTCAGCGCGCCCGGTCGGAACGCGGTGTTGTAGGCGCGGTTGAGCCGCGGGAAAGCGTTGATCTTATCCACCATGCAGCGCGTCTATCCTATGGGCGATGGTCTGTCGCCAACAAAAGCCGGACCTGACCCGCGCCACCAAAGTGCAGCTTGCAATCCGCCAGCTTGCACCATCCTATGCGGTGATCTCTCGAAGTCAGGAGCCTTCAGCCCGTGTCCCATCTGCCCGCATCCATCGACGACGTGCAATCCCAACTGGGCGAGGTGGGCTATGTCTGCGGGCGAGCCTTGGCCACGGTCGTGTTCTTGTCGCTTAAACTGGGACGGCCGCTTTTCTTGGAAGGCGAGGCCGGGGTCGGCAAAACAGAGATCGCAAAAGCGCTGAGCGCTTGCCTGGGGCGCCGCCTGATCCGGCTGCAATGCTACGAGGGGCTAGATGCGAGTTCGGCGGTGTATGAGTGGAATTTCCCCGCTCAAATGGTCGCAATCCGCACGGCGGAGGCGGCTGGCGGCGCGGACCGCGCGGTGCTGACGGCAGAGCTGTTTTCCGACGACTACCTGATCCGTCGGCCATTGTTGGAGGCGATGCATCCCCAAGAGGGGGGCGCGCCCATCCTGTTGATCGACGAGTTGGATCGCACCGATGAGCCGTTCGAGGCTTTCTTGCTCGAAGCCCTTAGCGATTTTCAGGTGACGATCCCTGAATTGGGCACGGTCAAAGCGCCCGAGCCACCGATTGTGATCCTGACCTCCAACCGGACTCGCGAGGTGCATGATGCGCTGAAACGCCGGTGCCTGTATCATTGGGTGGACTATCCCAATTTCGAGCGCGAGATTGAAATTGTGGCCGCCCGCGCGCCCGAGGCCGCTGATGCGTTGAGCCGCGAGGTTGTGGCCTTCGTGCAAAAACTGCGCACGGAGGATTTGTTCAAAAAGCCTGGCGTGGCGGAGACGATCGACTGGGCCAAGTGTCTGGTGGCGCTGGATACGATCAACCTCAGCCCTCAGGTCATCTCGGACACGCTTGGGGCGATCCTCAAATACCAAGATGACATCCAAAAGCTCGAAGGCTCGGAGGCCAAGCGCTTGCTCGACGAGGCCAAGGCCGAGCTTGCGCCCGCATGATCGCCGCCTGATCCGATGGTAACGTACGCCGATCTGCCGGTGCCCGAGGATGGCAAGCTTGCCCACAACATCACCCATTTCGCCCGTGCCCTGCGCGCGGCGGGTCTGCCCGTGGGGCCCGGTCGGGTGGTTGATGCCATTCGCGCGGTAGAGGAGGCAGGCTTCACCGAAAAAGCGGATTTCTATGCCGCGTTGGAGGCGTGCTTTGTCTCCCGCGTCGAGCATCGGATCGTGTTTGCGCAGATCTTCCGCCTCTATTGGCGCGATCCCCAGTTTTTGGAGCATATGATGGGCTTTTTGCAGCCCATGGTGCGCGGTGTGAACGAAAAGCCCAAGGCCAGTGCTGCGGAGAAGCGCGCAGCGGAGGCGCTGCTGGACGGGGCCGAGCAGGAAAAGCCGCCCCAGGCCGAGGAAGACGAGGGCGAGGAGATCGAGTTTGACGCGACCCTCACATTCTCGGATCAAGAAAAGCTGCACGCAGCGGATTTTGAGCAGATGAGCGCGCAGGAACTCGCGCGCGCCAAAGCTGCGATTGCGAAACTGGAATTGCCTGTGCGCCCGCTTGCCTCGCGCCGCACAGCGCCCAGTCCCCGCGGGCAGCGCCCCGATTGGCCCAGCACCCTGCGCCGGGCCATGCGCCAGGGGGGAGATCTTCACAGCCTCAGCTATCAAGCCAACAAGGTGCGCTGGCCCAATCTGGTTGCGCTGTGTGACATCTCGGGGTCGATGTCTACTTACAGTCGGGTGCTGCTGCATTTCTTGCACGCCGCGGCCAATGCCAAAGGGGCAGGCTGGGCCAAGGTCCATGGCTTTACCTTTGGCACGCGCCTGACCAACATCACCCGCCATTTGCGCCACCGGGATGTGGATGCAGCCCTCGCCGCTGCCGGTGCGGAGGCCAAGGATTGGGAGGGGGGCACGCGCATTGGCGCAAGCTTGCACGCCTTTAACAGGGATTGGTCGCGCCGGGTGCTGGGCCAGGGCGCAGTGATCATCTTGATCACCGATGGGCTGGACCGGGATGATGCCAGCCTTCTGGCGGCAGAGGCGGACAGGCTGCGCCTGAGCGCGCGCAAGCTGATCTGGCTGAACCCGCTGCTGCGTTGGGATGGCTTTGCGCCCAAGGCGCGCGGGGTGCGCGCCCTTCTGCCTCGGGTTGACGCGTTCCGCGCTGCGCACAATATCCAAAGTCTCGAAGCCTTGGCCGAGGCCCTGACACGGGCCGATGATCGGGGCGACAAAGACCGCCTGATGGCGATGATGGACTGACACGCCGGACCCACCTTTTTTACCCGGGGGAGCAGAATGGACAGCTTCGACAACATGCCCGAAACCGCGCTCGCATGGGCAGCACAGGGCAAGCGCGTGGCGCTTGCCACCGTGATCGAGACCTGGGGCTCGGCGCCACGTCCCGTGGGCAGCCAATTGGTGATGACCGATGAGGCGCAGATGATGGGCTCTGTCTCGGGCGGCTGCGTCGAGGGGGCGGTGATCACCGAAGGGATTGAGGCGCTGGAGGAGGGCACCTGCCGGATCTTGGAATACGGTGTCTCGGACGAGGAGGCCTTTGCCGTGGGCCTTGCCTGCGGCGGCACCATTCGTGTGCTGGTGGAGCCTTTGGGCGTGGGTGAGGGGCCAGGCCTTGCCCTGCTCGAAGACCTGATCAAGGCGCGCGCCAACCGTGTGCCCATCGCCTATACCGTTGATTTTAAGACATGGTCGCGGCGGCTGCTGCGCCCCGAGGAGACGGCATTTGCCGGGTTCCTTGCGGACAAGTCCGCCTGCGAGGATGGGGTGTTTTACGGCATCCACAATCCCCCCTTGCGCTTGGTGGTGGTGGGTGCTGTGCACATTGCCCAGCCCCTGGTGGCGATGGCCCGGATGGCAGGCTATGACCCCACCCTGGTGGATCCGCGAGAGGCGTTTGGCGCCGAGCACCGGTTTCCGGGCGAGACGATCTTGCACGACTGGCCAGATGCGGCCCTGCAGGCCATCGGCTTGGACGGGCGCACCGCTGTTGTCACCCTCACCCATGATCCCAAGCTTGATGACCCTGCGATCCAGGCGGCCTTGCGCTCGGAGGTGTTCTATCTCGGCTGTTTGGGCTCCAAGAAGACCCATGCAAAGCGGGTGGCGCGCCTGGGTGAGGCTGGGTTCGGCGCAGCCGATCTTGCGCGCATCCATGCCCCTGTGGGTGCCGATATCGGCGCGAAGTCGCCTGCTGAGATTGCCGTGGCGATCCTGGCCGAGATCACCGAGCGGTTGCGCCGCCCCCAGACGCGACCTGGCCTCCATTCCCTGTCGGGGGCGGCTTGAGGTTCGGCCCCGTCCCTCTGACAGACGCGCTGGGCGGGATACTCGCGCACTCTTTGAGCTATGATGGATTGGTGCTGCGCAAAGGCCGGGTGCTGGGACGGGACGACCTGGACGCCCTCGATCAGCGTGGTGTGGAGACGGTGACCGTGGCCATGCTAGAGGTGGGCGACATGCACGAAGATGAGGCCGCGGCCCTTCTGGCCGCGGCGCTGGTGCCCAATGGGACGACCCATCACATCTTGGTCGAGGCGCCCTTTACCGGGCGCGTGAACCTTTTTGCCAAGGCCCAGGGTGTGCTGGACCTGGATGCCCGGGCCGTGGATGTGCTGAACGCGATCGACCCTGCCATCACGCTGGCCACTTTGCCTGCGATGACGCGCGTGGCCGAGGGGGACATGCTCGCCACGCTCAAAATCATTCCCTACGGCCTGTCTGCCGCCTTGGTGGAACAGGCCTGCGCGACGCTGGCAGGGGATGTGCTGCGCATCCATCGCCCGGTGTTGGAGCGGGCGGCGTTGATCCTGACGCGCACGCCGGGGATGCGCGAGACTCTCATCGATAAGGGTGAGGCCGCCGTGGTGGGGCGGCTTGCCGCACTGGGCGTCACTGTCAACCCGGTGCGGGTCGTGCCCCACGAGACCAAAGCTGTGGCCAACGCGCTGGACACACTCGATGCGCCGTTGACGCTGATCTTGGGCGGGGCCGCCACCTCCGACCCTCAAGACGTGGGCCCGGCTGCGGTCCGGATGGCGGGGGGGACGATCACTCGGTTTGGGATGCCCGTGGATCCGGGCAACCTGTTGTTTTTGGGCGAGCATCGGGCGCGGCCTGTGATTGGCCTGCCCGGATGCGCCCGTTCGCCCGCGCTGAACGGTGCGGATTGGGTGTTGGAACGGGTGATCTGCGGTGTGCCGGTGCAGGATGCGGACATCTCTGGCATGGGCGTGGGCGGGTTGCTCAAGGAGATCCCAACACGCCCGCAGCCCCGTGCGTTCACCCTACGACCCAAGACCGAGGTGCCTAAGGTCAGCGTGCTGCTGCTCGCGGCCGGGCAATCGCGCCGGATGGGGGGCGAAGATAAACTGACCAAGGCCATCGGGGGCGTGCCTTTGCTGCGGCGCCAGGCGCAGCGCGCGACCGAAAGTCTCGCCCAAGAGGTGCTGGTCGTCTTGCCCCCGAACGCGGCGGCCCGTGCCGCCACGCTGGACGGGCTGCCGGTACGACAGGTGACAGCAAACCGGGCGGCGGAGGGCATGTCCGCATCCCTCAGGGCCGGGTTGGCCGAGATCTCGCCCCAGACCGATGCCGTCCTGGTGATGTTGGCGGACATGCCGGATGTGGAAACGGCGCTGATCGATCGGCTGATCACAGGGTACCGCCCGGGCGAGCAAGCGGATATTTTGCGCCCGGTCACGCCCCAGGGCAAGCCGGGGCACCCGGTGCTTTTTGGGCAGCGGTTCTTTGGGATGCTGGCAGAGTTGAGCGGCGATCAAGGCGCGCGCGATGTGCTTCGCGCGGCCCAAGAATTTGTGCGCGATGTGCCCGTCTCAGATGATGGCCCCCTGATCGACCTGGATACGCAAGAGGCCTGGGCGGCCTATCTTGCCAAGGCAGACAGGTAGGGCGCCAAAGCCAACCCGACCCCCCCCCCTTTTTCGTCGCCGCCCTGCGCATTTGAAAGGCGGCCCCTGTTAAGGGGCTTACGGTTGAGGGTGACATAACACGTCTTGCTTGCCACGCCCCGCTGTAGAGGGGGCGTACCAATACGGCCCCACCTTCCACCGTTTCGGTCGAAAAGCGTGTCACAAAGGTGGTGCGATAATCTCATAAACACGCGTGCCGATCCGTACACCACCCGTTCGCGGTACGGCGCGCGAACTGCTAAGATGCGGCGTTTGCTGGCCTTTCCGCAATGCCCCGGGCACAGAGTCCAGGCCGCTTGCGGCCGCCGTGCCAGCGCCGGACCGGCCCCATGGGCCGGCGCTTTGGCTGGTCTGGGCGCATCGTTCTATGGGTGGAAAGTCTTTGGCCACCATAAAACTCTACAGAACACATGGGTGTCGCGCCGTCCCCCGGTCCGGCGCTGGCAAGGCTGTTGCATTGTCCGAAATGGACTCCTTCGAATTCTTCGCTGCGAGGTGCAGGGAGGTTCGCTTTGACGTTCGCGTCTTGTTTCGCCCCCAACCATAAGCGCGCCCAAAGCGGTTGCAGTCAGGGGCCCCCCGGGTGAGACTGGGGCAAAAGCTTACCTAGGGATGAAATGACGGATTATGCGCGGCTCTCCAACCGGATAGAGGGCGAGGTTCTGGCGGGCGCGTTTGACCGGGGGCGCTATGCCACCGATGCATCGATCTACCAGATCATGCCCCAAGCCGTGGTGGTGCCAAAGCGGTGGGAAGACGTGGAGGCCGCGCTTGAGTTCGCCCGCGGCCACGGCATGCCCGTGCTGGCCCGTGGCGCTGGCACCTCGCAATCGGGCCAGACGGTCAATGACGCGCTGGTCCTTGATTTCACCAAACACCTGAACCGGGTGCTGGACTATGACCCAAAGGCGGGCACCGTGCGGGTCGAACCTGGCCTCGTGCTCGATACGCTCAACCGTAAGGTGGGTCGCGACGGGTGGTGGTTTCCGGTCGATGTCTCCACCGCGTCGCGGGCAACCTTGGGCGGGATGGCGGGCAACAATTCCTGTGGCTCGCGCTCAATCCGCTATGGGATGATGCGCGACAATGTCCTGGGGCTGGAGGCGATGCTGGCGGATGGCACCTTGCGCCGGTTTGACCAGGCCTTGCCGGATCAGCCGTTGGATGGGGACATGTTGGCGCTGGCCGCGCGCGAGGCACACGAGATCGCCGTGCGCTTTCCCGATGTCTCGCGCCGGGTGGGGGGGTACAACATCGACGCTTTGCTGGGCCCTGCGCCCAAGATGTCGTCGCTGATGGTGGGCTCGGAGGGAACCCTCGGTCTGACCAAAACCCTTGACCTGCGGTTGTCGCCGAAGCTTGCGCAAAAGACCCTGGGCGTGTGCCATTTCCCCAGCTTTCGCGCGGCGATGGATGCGGCCCAGCACATCGTGAAACTGGGCCCTGTCGCGGTGGAGTTGGTGGATCACAACATGATCCAACTGGGGCGCGACATTCCCCAGTTCCGCCCCATCGTCGACGAGTTTGTGCGCGGCGCGCCCGAGGCGCTGTTGCTGGTCGAATTTGCCGAAGATCCGGCCGAGAACCGCCGCCGCCTGACGGCGCTGGGCGATCTGATGGCGCAGCTTGGCTTTCGCTGGAACGACCCTGGCAAGGCCGACGGGGGGGTGGTCGAGGCCGAAGACCCCGCTTTTCAGGCCCGCATCTGGGGCGTGCGCACCCAAGGGCTGAATATCATGATGTCGATGAAATCGGCGGGCAAGCCGGTTTCGTTCGTCGAAGACTGCGCCGTTCCGTTGGAGCATTTGGCCGATTTTTCCGATGCCTTGACCCAGGTGTTTCGCAAGCATGGCACGGATGGCACGTGGTACGCCCATGCCTCGGTCGGGTTGCTGCATGTGCGGCCCGTGCTGAATTTGCGCGAGGATCTGGGCCTGCGCCAGTTGCGTGCCATCGCCGAAGAGGCCTTCGATCTGGTGGCGCGCTTCAAAGGCTCCCATTCGGGCGAGCACGGGGATGGGATCGTCCGGTCCGAGTTTCACGCACGCATGTTTGGTGCGCGCATGGTGGCCACGTTCGAGCAGATCAAAGACCGGTTCGACCCACAAGGACTGCTCAACCCCGGTAAGATCGTGCGCGCGCCCAAGATGGATGATCAACGTTTGATGCGTTGGCCGCCCGGCTATGCCCAGCAAACGCCCCCGACCGTGTTCGACTGGTCCGTATGGCCCGGTGGCCTCGCAGGTGCTGCGGAGATGTGCAACAACAATGGGGCCTGCCGCAAGGCGCAAGGGGGCGTGATGTGCCCGTCCTTTCGCGCGACCGGCAACGAGGCGGATTTGACCCGAGGGCGCGCCAACAGCCTGCGCCTGGCGCTGACCGGGCAATTGGGGGCGGGGGCGCTGTGCTCGGACGAGATGGCCGAGACGATGAAGCTGTGCGTGGGCTGCAAAGCCTGCAAAAGCGAATGTCCGATGTCCATCGACATGGCCAAGATGAAAACCGAGGTTCAAGCCGCGCGCTCGCCCAGCACGGGGTGCGGCTGCGCGAGCGGTTGATTGCCGAGTTGCCGCGCCTTGGCCCGATTGCGGCGCGCCTTGCCCCGATCAGCAACGCGGTGGCGGGCTTGCCTGCGCTCAAGCGCGCCGCGGGCATCAGTGCGGCGCGTCGCTTGCCGCGCTTTCAGGCGCCCTATTCTGGGCAGGGCGCGGGCGATGTGCTGCTGTTTGCAGATACGTTCAACCGCTATTTCGAGCCGGAAACCCTGCACGCTGCCGCCCGCGTGATCGGCCAGGGCGGCGTGCGCGTGGGCGTGGCCCATGACCCTGGCCGGCCCTTGTGTTGTGGGCGAACGTACCTGTCTGCCGGCATGACCGACCGTGCCCTGGCCGAGATGCGCCGCACCACCCAAGTTCTTCGCGCGGCCCTTGACCGGGGGCAAAAGATTGTCGGGCTAGAGCCGTCTTGCACCCTGATGTTTCGCGACGAGGTGCCGAACCTTTTGTCCGACTGGACGCCCCAGATGGGGGCTCAGATCCTGACCTTTGCCGAGTATATGGCCGCCCATCCGCCCCAGGGTTTAAGGCTGGACGGGCCCGCGCTGGTCCATGGCCATTGCCACCAAAAAGCGATGGGTGTGGCGCAGGCCACGGTGGCGGTGTTGAACGCGCTCGATGGGTGCGAGGCTGAGATGATCGACAGTTCGTGCTGTGGGATGGCCGGTCCTTTTGGGTACCAAGCCGAGACCGAAGCGGTGTCGCGCCGGATGGCCGAGCTTGCGCTTGCCCCGGCTGTGCGTGCGGCCCCTGCCGGGGCGCGGGTGGTGGCCGACGGCTTTTCGTGCCGCTGCCAGATCAGCGACGTGGCCGGGCGCAAAGCCCAAAGCCTTGCCCAAACCTTGGATCAAGCGCTGGAGGCACGCGCGTGCTAGAGACATTCTTGCCTGACCTGCAACCAGCCCAAACTGCACTTTTGCTGGCGGTGTTCTTGGTGGCAGGAACCGTGAAGGGGTTTTTGGGCATTGGCTTGCCCGCCGCTGCCATGGGTCTGTTGACCCTGATCCTGCCACCGACAGAGGCGATCCCCCTGCTGTGGCTGCCGATCCTGGCCACGAATTTCCTGCAATTCGCCCATGCGCGCAACAAGCGGGCCATCGCCTCGCAATACTGGCTGTTTGCGGTTGCGATCATCATCAGCATCTTTGTGACTTCGATGTTCATCGCAGAGTATCCAACGGCCCTGCTGACGGTCGCCATCGGCATCGCGATGGTGGTTTTTTCGCTGAACCTTCTGTTGGGGGTAAAGCTGAAGGTGGGGCCGGGCAAACTGTGGCAGGCCCTGTTTGGAGTGATATCCGGGACATTGGGCGGGATCAGTTCGATCTGGTCGCCCACGGTTGCGATGTATTTGGTGGCGCGCAACGCCTCCAAAGAGCATTTTATCGCGGCCACAGGCTTTTTGTTTCTCGCAGGCTCCGTGCCCCTGGGTGCGGGTCAGGTGATTGCGGGCATCTTGACCGTGCCCGTGTTTCTTAAATCCATCTTGGGCTTGGTGGTTGTGCTTGTGGGTTTTCGCGTGGGCGAGTTGATGCGCGATCGGGTCAGCCAGGACTTCTTTCGCACGGTGGTGCTGATCGCGTTCCTGCTGATGGGCATCCGGTTGATCGCCCTGGGCGTGCTTTAGCCGTGCGGGCGCCGGGGGACGCCTTGGGCCTCAAAGCCCGTTATCCGTAGAGCAGTTTATTGAGGTAAAGCCTTTGGATTTTGCCCGACGGCCCTTTGGGCAACTCGTCCAGGATATGAACTTGATCGGGGGCTTTGAACCGGCCCACGCGTCTATGGCATAGGGCCGAAAGATCGTCCGCCGTTGCGGTGGAGCCTGGCACAAGACGCACGGCGGCCTCCACCCGCTCGCCATATTGGGCGCAAGGTCTGGCGAACGCTGCGGCTTCAACCACATCCGCATGCTCGTAAAGCGCCTCGTCGATCTCGCGCGGGGCGATGTTCTCGCCGCCCTTGATGATCAGCTCTTTCAGACGCCCGGTGACAAA
>JBCBNR010000010.1:0-19121 GCA_039821665.1 Pseudomonadota bacterium | reverse complement strand
ATTACGACACGGGCGATACGTCGATCAACGCACCCAAATCCTTTAAGGTCTCCAAGAATGCCTCCGGGGAGCTGACAGCGATTTTCGACGGCGTCGAATATGCGTTCAAGCCCTCGGACCGCGTTGTTGAGTCAAATGGCGAAAGCTACGGATACGAGCTTCGCGATGCAAACGGAGACTACGTTGCGGGGATGTTCAGCTACACCGGTGAGTTGGACGAGGTCATGGACACGCGGAGTGACGACTATGTCGCCATTCTCAACCTTCAGCGCCGCTTGGAAAACGGTGTGAACGACAACGCTTTTGGGGTCTTTGGGTCTGAGGCCCCAGAAGACGTGTTCGCAGGGGGCGGTCAGGCCAGCTATGATACGTTTATGCGTATCAATCTGGTGCCCACTACTGGGTTTCAGTCAAACACCGAAAGCCGCCGAGGGTTGCGCGGCGACGGCACCTTTGACGTGGATTTTGCCGCCGGCACGGTCGGTGGCTCGATCAGCAACCTGACCTTGCAAGAGCCCCAGTCGAGTGTCCGCACGCCCGGTGCCGGTTCCGTGGAATTTGCGACCACAACCCTGACCTCTGATGGCTTCAGCGGGACAGTTGCAGGTGACGCAGGCGCCAATGCTTTGGTGGGCGGCACGCTTACCGGCACCTACGAAGGCGGTTTGTTCGGCCCCAATGGCGAGCAGATCGCAGGGGCAACGTCCGTAAGCACCGCTGGTGCAACCGAACAGGTGGGTTCCGGCTATTTTGAAGGCCGCATCGACTGAGCTTGCCCGAAATCCCAGCGGATCCCATTTATGACGTGGGGTCCGCCTTGCGCTTTGCCTTTGCGGTTGCCACTTTGGTCGGAATGTGAGCCCACCACAAAAACCGGGCCACGCAACGATACGGGAGGGTGCCATGCACGTGGCAACATATGCGGATAAAGAAGCGGTCGAACAGCAGATGTCATTCGCCGAGCGGCTGACCGCTCGCTCGCTTTACCAACAGCTTTCCCAAACCACGGACGCCTTCGCCGACCGCCCGGCGATGAGCTTTCAGATCAAGTCAGGCCCAAAGGACAAGGCCGAGACACTGACCTGGGGCGAGGTCAAAGCGCGCACAACAGCTGCGGCCAACATGTTCCGCGCCCATGGTGTTGGCGAAGGGGACGTAGTGGCCTATGTGCTGCCCAATTGCACCGAAGCCCCGATCACCCTTCTGGCCGGCGCGACCGCCGGCATCGTCAACCCGGTCAACCCCCTGCTCGATGCTGAGACGATCGGCGGCATCCTGCGCGAAACCGGGGCCAAAGCGGTGGTGACGCTGGCCCCTTTCCCCAAGACGGATGTGGCCCAAAAGGTGGCCGCCGCGGTCGCCCTGGCGCCCGAGGTCAAGACCGTCTTTCAGGTGGACCTGAAACGCTATCTGTCGCCGCCCCTGTCCTGGATTGTCCCCTTGATCCGCCCCAAAGCAGACGCGCCCGGTGCGGCGAAAGTGCTCGACTTTCAGACAGAGCTTGCCCGCCACCCCTCCGATGCGCTGAGTTTTGCGGACCATGATGACGACCGGTTTTGCGCGTGCTTTCACACTGGCGGGACAACGGGTTTGCCCAAGGTGGCCCAACACAGGGCCAGCGGTATTCTTTATAATGGGTGGTGCGGCCACTCTTATATGTTCACCGAACAGGACGTGCTGATGGCACCCCTGCCGATGTTCCATGTGCTCGCAGCCTATCCCCTGTTCATGTCCTGTCTGGTCTCGGGGGCCTCCATGGTGATGCCCACGCCCCAGGGCTATCGCGGCGACGGGGTGTTCGAGAACTTTTGGAAGTTGGTGGAGCGTTACAAAGCCACCTTCCTGATCACCGTGCCCACGGCAGCGGCCAAGCTGATGCAAACGCCCGTAGATGCGGATGTCTCGACCCTGCGCTATGCCATCTCCGGCTCCGCACCCCTGCCGATGGAGCTGATCTCGCGGTTCGAGACGGCAACGGGGCTGAAGATCCTCGAAGGCTATGGCATGACCGAGGCCACCTGCCTGGTCTCCATCAACCCGCCCCATGGCGAGCGCAAAGCAGGTTCCGTCGGGCTGCCCTTTCCTTATACAGACGTCAAGATTTTCGACTGCGGGTCCGACGGCGCGGTCAACCACGAATGCGGCGTCGACGAAATTGGCGAGATTTGCGTCTCCAACCCCGGCGTTATCGTGGGCAACACCTACCGCGAGGCAGACAAGAACGTGGGCCTTTATGCGCGCGAGAAATATCTGCGCACGGGCGATCTGGGCCGCATCGACCCCGATGGCTTTGTCTGGATCACCGGGCGTGCCAAGGATCTGATCATCCGAGGGGGGCACAACATCGACCCTGCCACCATCGAAGAGGCGATGATGACCCATCCTCAGGTTGCCTTCGCGGGTGCCATCGGCCAGCCCGACCTGCACTCGGGCGAGCTGCCATGTGCCTATGTGGAACTGATCGAGGGCGCCACTGTCAGCCAAAGCGACCTCATGGACCACGCGCTCAGCACCATTGGCGAGCGGGCGGCCCAGCCCCGGCATCTCGAAGTGCTGGACGAGCTTCCCAAAACCGCAGTGGGCAAGGTGTTCAAGCCTGACCTGCGCCGCATGGCGATCACCCGGGTTTTCAACGATGTGCTGGAAAGCGCAGGCGCCGAGGCCCGCGTCAAAGACGTGCGCGAGGACAAAAAGCGCGGCCTGGTCGCGTTGCTCAGCCCCGGCCCATCGGGGGCCCGCAACGACAGTGAGATCACCGCCCTGTTGGGGGGCTTCGCGCGGCCCTGGGACTGGGCCTAGACGCGCGCTCAAAACCCGGGCAAGAGAGGGGGCATGATACAGCCCCTTAAAATCGCCCCGTCCATCCTGGCCGCCGATTTCGCCAATTTCGGCGCGGAGGTGCGCGCGGTCGAAGACCAGGGCGCGGATTGGATCCATATCGACGTAATGGACGGGCATTTCGTGCCCAACCTCACCTTCGGCCCGGCCATGGTCAAAGCGTTGCGGCCCCATGTGCGCACGCTGATGGATGTCCATCTGATGATTGCACCTGTTGACCCGTTTATCGAGGCATTTGCCGAGGCTGGCGCCGATATCCTCACCGCCCATGTGGAGGCTGGTCCCCATATTCACCGCACGCTCCAAGCGATCCGCGCCAACGGGATGCGCCCGGGCGTCGCGCTGAACCCCGGCACCCCGGCCGAGGCCGTGGCCCCCGTTCTCGACCTGGTGGATCTGGTCTGTGTGATGACCGTAAACCCGGGCTTTGGCGGGCAAAGTTTTATCAAATCGGGGGTGGAGACGACCCGCAAGCTGGCCGCCCTCATCGGGGATCGCCCGATCCATATCGAGATCGATGGCGGCGTCGGGCCGACAACCGCCCCCCTGGTGCGCGCCGCGGGCGCAGATGTGCTGGTGGCAGGCTCGGCGGTGTTCAAGGGCGGCCCGGCGGCTTATGGCAAAAACATCGCCGCCATCCGGGCCGCCGCGGGATCGTGAGCACGGCGCTTATCTTCGATCTCGACGGCACACTGGTGGACAGCGCGCCCGATCTGCAAGCAGCGCTCAACCACATGCTGGTGGCCGAAGGGGCGGGCCCACTGGACCTTGCCACCACCAAGCGTTTTATCGGCAATGGCGTGCCCACCCTAGTGACCCGGGCGCGCGACCATTGCGATCTTGATCCCACGCCGAGCGCACAGCGCGCCGCACTCACCCGCTTCAACAGCTTTTATGCCCAGCACAGCGCGGGCCTTACCCGTCTCTATCCGGGCGTGCGCGCGGCGTTGGAGCGGCTGCAGGCGCGCGGCCACCCCATGGCGCTGTGCACCAACAAGCCCCAGGCGCCGGCGCAGCATGTGCTCCGCGCGCTCGATCTGACCGACTTCTTCCCGGTGGTCATCGGCGGTGACACGACCCCTGCCCACAAACCTGATCCGCGTCCGGTGCGTGCGGCCCTGGCGGGTCTGGGCGCGGGCCCTGCCTGTTTCATCGGCGACAGCGAGGTGGACGCCCAAGCAGCCCAGAACACCGGTCTGCCCTTTCTGCTCTACACCCAAGGCTACCGCAAATCCCCGGCAGAGACGATCCCGGCCCTCGCCCGCTTCGAAAGCTTCGAGGCCTTGCCGGACCTGATCCCAACCGCCTGACCCCCCCACATTTTCGCTTTTGCAAGAAATATCCCGGGGGACGCGCGGCACGCGCGGGGGGCAGCGCCCCCGAAAGCCCCCTTTTGTGCCCTGTGCGCCCCCTGGTCAGGGCCGCCCAACTGGTGCAAACTGCGAGTGCGATAGGGGTTGGAGGGCGCGCATGTGGCACCTGGTTTGACGCCACTGGGCGACTGCACGGTTCTGGATTTCGGCCACACGGTCATGGGTCCCACGGCGGGGTTGATCCTTGCGGATCTGGGCGCACGGGTGATCCGGGTCGAGCCTGTGACCGGCGATCCCACCCGCAAGCTCAAAGGGTTCGGCACCGGCTACTTTCCGTTTTACAACCGCAACAAGGCCAGCATCGCGCTGGACCTGAAGTCCCCCCAGGGCCGCGACATCGCCCGCAAGCTCGCCGAAGGAGCGGATGTTGTGGTCGAAAACTTCGGCCCCGGCACGATGGCCCGTCTGGGACTAGATTATGACAGTCTCAAAGACCGCGCGCCGCGGCTGATTTACCTCTCGCTCAAGGGCTTTTTGCCGGGCCCCTACCAGGACCGCGTGGCCCTGGACGAGGTGGTCCAGATGATGTCGGGCCTGGCCTATATGACCGGCCCCCCCGGTCAGCCTTTGCGCGCCGGGGCCAGCATCGTGGATGTGATGGGCGGGACGATGGGTGTCATCGCTGTGCAGGCTGCCCTGGCTGAACGGGCGCGCACCGGTCGCGGCCAGCTTGTAACCTCCGCCCTGTTTGAAAGTGCGATGTTCCTGATGGGCCAGCACTTGGCCTATGCCGCCCAATCCCAAGACCCGGTGCCGCCCATGCCCGCCCGGGTCTCGGCCTGGGCCGTCTATGACCAGTTCGACACCGCCTGCGGTGCGCGCGTGTTCCTGGGCATCACGTCTGACCGACACTGGGCGCGGTTTTGCGATCAGTTCGATGTGCCCGATCTGGGCGTGGATGCAGCCCTTGCCACCAATGCCGCGCGTATCGAGGCGCGCGACCGCCTGTTGCCGCGCATCGCTGCCGTGCTGGCCGCGCTGGACTATCCGGCCTTTGCCCAAAAGGCCGAGGCAGCGGGCCTGCCCTTTGCCCCCATCACCCGGCCAGAGGAGATGTTCGACGACCCGCATCTGCGCGCGGGCGGGCGGCTGTTGCCGACAACGCTGCCCGGCGGCATCCACACCCATCTGCCCGCCTTGCCCATCGAGATGGATCACAAGCGTGCAGAAAAACACCGCGATCCCCCAGCGCTGGGCGCGGACACGCATGAGGTGCTCAGCGCCCTGGGCTATGGCGAGGCGGCGTTGCAGGATTTGGCCAAACAGGGCGTGGTAGCAGGCAAAGGGTTGGGATGAGCGAGCAAGACACATCGGACGTGGCCCAATGGTGGTCCACCGCCATCATCGATATGGCTCCGGGGCGGATCGCCCTGCGCGGCCGCCCCATCGAAGAGCTGATCGGCCATCTCAGCTTTGCCCAGATGATCTGGTTGATGCTGCGCGCCGAGGTGCCCAGCCCCGCCCAGGCCGCCCTTTTGGAGGCCGCTTTGGTCGCCAGTGTCGATCATGGACCCCAGGCCCCGTCCATCGCGACCGCGCGCATGGCAGTGACCTGTGGTCTGCCGCTCAACAACGCCATGGCCAGCGCTGTGAACATGCTGGGCGACGTCCATGGCGGGGCGGGCGAGCAGGCGGTGGAGCTTTACACGCAGGCCCTAGCGGCGGACGATGTGTCAGAAGCGCTCGACACATGGGTGGCCGCCCATGGCCCCTATGTGCCCGGCTTTGGCCACCGGTTTCACAAGCCGGTCGATCCCCGCGCGCCAAGGCTGTTGGCGTTGGTCGATAAGGCCCGCGTAGACGGTGTGGTCGAGGGCCGATTTGCCGCTGTGGCCCGCGCGATCGAGGTCGAGCTTGATGTGCGCAAATCCAAGCCTGTGCCCATGAACATTGACGGGGCCACGGCGGTGATCTTCGCCGAACTTGGCTTTGCCGCCCCGCTTGCGCGTGGGCTCTTTTGCCTCTCCCGCTCGGTGGGCATCCTCGCCCACGCCTGGGAGCAGACGCAAGACGGCGGGCGCAACAAAGGGCCGACACCGCCCCACTATCGCTGGGCCTATCGCGGCGAGCGGGGCTGAGATGCGGACCCTAACCGCCCAGGACTTGGAGGATATCTTGCTGGGTGCGGCCCATCTGGGCACGGGTGGCGGCGGCGAGTTGAGCGAGGGTCGTGGCCTGATCCAAGCGGCCCTGGACGCGGGCAAAACTTTCCGCCTTGTCCGTCTTGACGAGGTGCCGGACGAGGCCCTGGTCTGCACGCCCTATCTTTTGGGTGCGCTCTCGCCGCTTTCCCCCGCGCAAGAGGCCGCCTATGCAGACCTTCCCCGGCCCGCGCGCGACCCGCTTTTGCATGTCTATCGGCGCATGCAGGCTTATTTGGGCGCGCCCTTCCATGGTGTGATCGCGTGCGAGCTTGGTGGGGCCAACACCGCCGCTGCCTTTTACTGTGCGGCGATGATGGGCCATGTGATCTTGGATGCCGACCCCTCGGGCCGCGCGGTGCCGGAGGTGCAGCACACCACCTATACGCTGGCGGGTCTTGCGCCGGGGCCGATGGTGCTGGGCAACGCCTTTGGCGAGACGTTTGTCTATGAGGGCGTGCCCCATGACAGACGGGCCGAGGGGGTGGCCCGGGCGCTGGCGGTGATCAGCCGCAACGATATCGCGGCCATTGACCATGCGCTGCCCTTTGGCACCCTGAAAAATGCGCTGATCCCGGGCACGATCAGCCTGTCCTTGCGCCTGGGACAGGCCTTGCGTGGCTGCCCGCCAGACCAGGCCGCCCAAGTGGTGGCGCGCATTGCAGGCGGGCATGTGGTGGCCACGGGCCAGGTGCGCTGCGTGCACGATTGGGTGGAAGGGGGGTTTACCCACGGCACCATCGAGATTGCGGCGGCATCAGGCCCCATCCACATCACCTATAAGAACGAAAACATGATCGCACGGCAGGGTGACGTGACCATTGCTACGATCCCGGACCTGATCTGCCTGGTGGACCGGGACACCGGCGCGCCGGTGACAAACCCGTTCGCACGCGCAGGCCAAGCGGTAGACCTTGTATGCCTGCCCGCCCATCCCGCCTTTGCGACCCAAGCGGGCGTGGCCCTGTTCGGTCCGGCCTACCTGGGGCTGGAGGAAGCCTACCGCCCCTACACCCAACGCTTAGGCCTGTAACCTTTGGGCGTTTGTTACGGTGTTCGGCAGATACCCCTACGGCAAAGAGCCGCGCCGCCAAGTCGGGGTCAGTTGCGCATAGGGGCGAACTCCTGCGCTAAGACCGCGCGCCGCGCCGGGGTGCGGAAAACGGCGGCTTTGAGTCCAAAGTGCACGATTCTGCGGCGTGCTCGAATGGCAGCTTACCTAGATGCCCAGCATACCCTCAGCGTCACGAATTTCCGAAACGAACAAACTGATGATACCGTCCTTGGATGCGTTAGAGGGCCATTCCGCAAAAACATCCAAGGCATCTAATTGCCAATCCGGCAGCACAACCGTTATATCACCATTAGCAACGTCATCTTCAGTCAAAAACTCAGGGACGATTGCGATGCCCGCGCCCGCCTTAACAAATCGATAGACTGCAAGTGAGCTGTTGGCCATTATTTGGCCAATCGGGTCGACCTTAACCGGTCTTTGCCCCGATTTCTTCAGCTTTTGATTGGAACTTTTCGCGCCAGATAACACTACCCAACTTAACTCGGATAGATCGTCTGGCGTTTTGATCGCCCTAAATTGAGACAAGTATGACGGAGCACCTGCGATACACCGTCTGCCTTTAAACAGGGTCTGACAGTTCGGCGCCTGAGTAATCCTTGCACCCACTTGGATAGACACATCAAAACCATCTCCAATGAGATGACGCCGCTGGTCACTGAATTCCAGCTCAATGTCTATTTTCGGGTTTCGCGCACAAAAGCTACTGATATGCTTGATTAAACGGGACTGTGACAATCCGGACGTCGCGGTGACGCGCAGCACGCCGGACGGTTCACTTAATGTGCCGCGCAATTCATCCAGTGCCGCATTAATCGAATGGTTCATGATATGAGCTGACTTGAGCAGCCGCTCTCCCTCGCGGGTTAGCGTCAACTGGCGCGTCGAGCGGTAGATCAGCGTCACACCCAGTTTGGCTTCAAGCTGGGAGATATGGTGACTGACCACGGACGGAGCCAGGCGCAAATCGTCCGCAGCACCTTTGAACGTGCCGTGATCAATGGCCTTGGCGAAGATTGCTATCTGGCGAAGCTCGTCAATCATTAGTCTATTTCATCGAATTCTGAGTTTGTAGAATACCATCTTGTGAACTTATCATAGTAAGCGATGATCGGCGTGGAAACCTTTCAAAGGACACGCTCATGAAACCATTTCTTAGACTGTCAAAGTCCCTTCCAACGCTCCTCGCCCTGCAATTGGCAGCCACGACCGCAATGGCACAGGTTGGAACGGGGACCCACAACCTGGATGGCACCGAGGTCAACTGGACTTACAACAATAACGACGCTCAAATGATCGTCTCCTTCGCGGGCGGACTTGCTCAATACGAGTGGATTGCAGGGGGCCCGAAGGGCAACTCGGATAGCGACATCCCATATTCATCGCGCGAGATCGCACCGAACGTCTATCTAATGTCTTGGGTGCAGGATGACCGCCCAGACTACATAACGATGATCTTCAACTTCAATGACATGACGATCGCAACGACTGGCGTTTTGAGGCCCGGAACCGACGAAGAACGGCGGCTGTTCCTGGATGGAGTAATCAACAGTGTAGACCGTTGAAACCTGAAAAACAGTCTGTACATCGTGCACTCGCCCGTTCTCAGAACTTCAGTTCAAGAAGTTAATTCGGGCGAGGGTGTTTTACGCAAAGCTGCCATTGGCGCAGCGGCGGCGAATTGGCGCTTAGTCCCGCACTCCGGTCCGTCACCGCCCCAACTGAGCGGTTGTCTGTCCTGGCCGAAAGTGCTGCTGTGCAGATCAAGGGCGTCGGGGTGAACCTGTGCTGCACGTTCAGATGGGACAAACGCCGCAAATTCGTTAGCGCAGGAACTTGCCCCCGCGCGTGACACTAAGATCTATAACCTTGCGGCATTTGTAACCGTTTTCAGCACATACCCCTGGGGCAGATAGGGGCGCAGCCAGGCCACCCAGGCCGCTTTGAAACGTGTGATGGCGTCTTTCGCACCCGGTGCCTCCGCGAACCAAATCGCGATCTCCCCCACGCCCCGTTGCCCAAGCTCGGGGTACAGGTAGGCACAGCCCTGATAGCCGCCATCCTCTCCTCGAATGATCCAAGCAAAGGACCGGCGCGCGTCGAACTCTCGCTCGTGCCAGGCCAGATCGACCCTGTTGGCCTCCAAGGTCAGGCCCTCGGGCCAGCTGTTGCCAAACAGCCCTTTGAGCACGGGGGCCGAGGCCATGACCACATCGAAATCCTCTTGGGCATAGGGCGAGGAGAGGGGGGTCAGTGTGAACCCAGCCAAATGCGCCTGTTTGGGCAGGGCGCTGTCGGCAAAATCAGGATGGGCGTGCATCGCCTAGGCCGCAGGCTTCGCTTCGCGCTTGAACGGGTTTTCGTCCGGCACGTCGTAATCGGGCACAAACACCCCTTTAGCGCGCGCCTCGGCCATATATCGAAAGGCGTTCACGGACATCCGCATCAGGTGATCGCCCGCCTTCATGGGGGGGTATTTCTCGGCAGTCTGGGGCGTGCGGAACTTCTCAAGCGGCTCCACCACCGCATGGTAATCCAACCCAAAGAACAGCGGGAAGGAGTATCGCTCGCGCCCGATATTGTTCACCCGATGTTGGGTGGATTTGAACATCCCCCCCGACCAGGTCTCGAAAATGTCACCGATATTGACGATGAAACAGCCGGGCAGGGGCGGCGCTTCGATCCAGACATCCTGTGCGTTCATCACCTGCAAGCCGGGACCACCCTGCAACAAAATGGTAAAGCACTCGAAATCCGAATGGGCGTCGATGCCGACCACCTCTTTGGTGGCAGGCATGTCGTTTTCCACATAGCGCAGCAGCCGCAGCTGTGAGGTCGGGTTGGTGATGTGCTGGCGCAGTTCGGCCGGATCCACCCCCAGCTCTCCCGCAAGGGTGTCGAGCAGCTTCAGCCCCAGCGCAAAGATCGTGTCGTAATAGGTCGAAACCGTGTCCTGCCAACCGGGCAGGTCGGGCCATACATTCGGGCCGGTCATCCGCCACCCGGCCAGATAGTCCGGGTGGTCCGCTGGGGCCTCATAGGACATGTCCCAGGCCTCGTTGAAATTGATCGACTTGGGAAAAGACGAGCCGTTTTCCTCGAACGGGACATACCCTCGGTGGTTGGTGGTGAAGCCCGACCAATACTTCATCTTATAGCTGCGCGGCATCTCGTGGAATTGTTTGGAGGCCGCGAACATCCCGTCGATCAGATCCTGGGGCACCTGGTGGCCCGTGATGTAGAAAAAGCCCGAGCTTCGGGCCGCATCCCCCAGTGCCGCACCCACCGCGCGTTTGGCCGCGTCGTCCTGGCCAAACAGGGCCGACAGGTCGATCACCGGCAAGGTTTCCGGATCTGGGCTTTGGGCGGTTTGGCTTGGATCGACGGTCATGGCATCACTCCATTACAGCATTGCAGACCCCCAGCCGACGGGCCCCTGCGCCAAAATGCAATTGCTTGGGCCTGTTTCCGGGGGGTGCCTGAACTGATTGTCTAAAATGCAAACAGGTGATAAAATTCACGCTGTCAAAATAGGCAGGCAGGCGAGAGGTGGCGTGGAAAGCGGCTGTTTCGTTGACCGCCCCCCGATCACCTTCCCACCCTTTGGCCCGAGCGCGCCGGGGTGGCGCGACACAAACGATGTGAGGGCTCCATGGCACTGAACCGACGAAACCTTCTGAAGCAGTCCGCTGCAACCGCAGGGCTGGCCGCCACGGCCTCGGTCCTGGGCACGCCGCTGATCGCCCAATCCCGCAGCCTGAAAATCGGCTCCTATGGCGGGTATTTTGAGAACAGTTTCAAAGAGCATGTGTACCCGGCCTTCACGGAGGCCACCGGCATTGCGGTCGAAAGCGTGACCCAGCCGAACTCGGCCGACTGGCTGGTGACCATGCAAAACGCCGCAGGCTCGGGCTCCGTGCCGACGGATCTGTCGCTCTATGGCCGCGAGACGATGATCAAAGCCTCGCGCATCGGCGGCTTGCTTGCCCCTATGGATGCCTCCGCCATGCCCGCCTCGCAAAACCTGGGCGAGACCTTCCGTTATGAAGATGGCACCGGCCTGTTGGGCGTGGGTGCCATGTCCTGGTTCACTTCGATGGTGATCAACCCGGGCGAGGTGGAAGACCCCACAAGCTGGACCGAGTTTTGGGACAGCGAGAAGTTCGAGGCGAGCTTGGGCCTCTCCAAGCTTTACAATTCCGGCCTTTTGGACATTACCGCGCACACCTATTTCGACGGGGCCGAGACGCTGCTGAGCAATGACGGCATCATGGCCGTGATGGAAAAAGTGGGGGAGTTGAAACCCAATGTCGCCCTGTGGTGGTCTGCTGAAAGCCAGATGGAGCAATCCATGAAGAACGGCGATGTGATCGGCGGGCAGTACTATCTGGACGTGGCCAACCTGATGGCCCTTGATGGGTTCCCGATCAAGCCGATCTTTCCCAAGGAAGGCAACATGCAGGATTATGGCTCTTGGTGCTTGTCCGTCGGCTCTGAAAAGGCCGAAGAGGCCGCCGCCTTCATCGACTTTTCCTGCGCACCGTCCACCCAGGCGCTGATGTCGCGCAAAATCGGCACCGCCCCCCTGGTCGACAAATCCGCCACCGACCTCACGGATGAAGAGTTCGCGTTCGTCTCGGGCACGCCGTCCTTTGTGCCCGCCTATGAGGCCTATCTCGACAACGAGACCTTCATGAAAGAGGCGTGGGAGACGATGCTGGCCAGCTAAACCGGTGGCTGATCTTACCCTTAACAATGTCCGTAAGGATTTCGGCAAGGTCCGCGCCCTGGAAAGCGTGGACCTGACCTTTCAGCAAGGCACGCTGACCGCCCTTCTTGGCCCCTCGGGGTGCGGCAAGACCACGCTTTTGCGCATCATCTCGGGGTTGGAGCGCGCCTCGGGCGGGACGGTCGCCCTGGGCGAGCGGGACCTTACAGACGTGCCTGCGCATGCGCGCAAGTTTGGGATGGTGTTCCAGAACTTCGCGCTCTTTCCCCATCTCAATGTGCGCGAGAATGTTTGTTACGCGCTCAGCATTGCGGGCACGCCCAAGGCGCAGGCCCATGCGCGTGCGGGGGAGCTGCTCGATCTGGTGCAACTCAGCGCCTTTGGGGATCGGCGCATCGGCGCCCTGTCGGGCGGTCAACGCCAGCGGGTGGCGATTGCACGCGCCTTGGCCCAAAACCCAGATGTCTTTCTGCTCGACGAGCCGATGTCAGCGCTGGACGCCAATTTGCGCGAACAGATGCAGATCGAATTGCGCCTGTTGCAACAACGCTTGGAGATCACGACCATCGTGGTCACCCATGATCAGCGCGAGGCGATGACCATGGCCGATCAGGTGGTGGTGATGTCCAATGGTCGCATCGAACAGATGGGCCCGCCCCAAACCATCTATCACCATCCCAAAAACCCGTTCGTCGCCGATTTCATCGGCAAGGCGAACTTTTTCGAAGGGGCGATCCAAGATGGCGCTTTTGCCACCAAAGGGCAGGTTCTGACGCTGGACCCGGTGCCAAGCTTTATCAATGGGGCAAGCGTCGTTGTCGCCATTCGGCCCGAGCGTGCGCAGCTTGGACCAGGGCAGGGGGACAACCGCATTCCCAGCCGTGTGGTGTTCGTGCGCGATGTGGGCGCCAATCGCGATGTTCATCTGGAAACTGCACTGGGCCCTGTCATCGTGGAAAGCACCATCGACCAAACCCCGCCCGACCTGGCAGCAGGTTCCGAGATCGAGGTGCATCTGCCGCCAGACGCGCTGCATGTTTTTGCGCAAGAGCGGCGGCCATGACGCTGGCCAGCGCCGAGATGGTCGAGAGCGCGCCCGCCAAACCACACGCGGCCCGGCAAATCCCTTGGCTGCAATTGGTGCTATGGGTGGCCATCTTGGGCGTGTCGATCACGCCGTTTCTTTTGGTGTTCGCCATCTCGTTTGGCCAAAAGATCGACGGGGCCAGCTGGGTCTGGGCGTTTACGTTCGAGAATTATAAGCGCTTTTTCGTGGGCACCCTGTGGCCCGAGACGACCAATCTGCTCTATCTGCAAAAGCTGTGGTACTCGTTTTACTACGCGATCATCGCGTCCTGTCTTGCGGTGCTGACAGCGTTCCCGTTCACCTACCTGATGACCCGCCAGTCGCGCGCGGCCCAAAGCCGCTGGCTGGTGTTCCTTTTGGCCAGCCTGTCGCTGTCCGAAGTGTTCATCGTCATGGGCTGGGACATCTTGTTGTCCAATCGCTCGGGCCTGCCCATGGTGTTTCGCGAAACGGGCCTGACCGCATGGCTGAAAGAGACAGGCTATTTCCAGACCTTGCGCGATTGGGGCCTGGCCAACCCGCGCAACGTGAAGTTCAAAACCTCCGAGTTTGCGACCGTGCTGACCATGAGCTACCTGGTTTGGCCCTATGCGGTGATCCTGCTTTACCCCGCGCTGTCGCGCCTTGATCCATCCTTGATGGAGGCCGCACGCACCATGGGCGCGCGCCCTTGGACGGTGATGCGCACCGTGGTCTTGCCCTCTGTCCGTTTGCCGTTGATCGGCAGCACGCTTTTGTTGTTTGTCTTCCTGCTCGGCACCTATGTGACCATCACGGTCTTTGCCGAGCCTGCGAAACAGACCATCGCGATCTCTGCCTACGAGGCTGTGCGCGGTTCCACCTTGAATGCGCCCTTTGGGGCCACCCAATCCGTAATTCTGCTGATCACGGCCGCGATTTGCCTGGTGATCGGCCAAAAACTGACCGCGCAAGAGGGCAAAGCATGAGCCGCGTGCTGTCCTATGCTTTTATGGCGCTGTGCGCTGTGGTGGTCGCCTTGCCCATCCTGGTGGTCTCAGCTGCGGCCCTCAATGGTGGGCGCTCGATGTTGTTCCCGCCCCAGGACCCGACCTTGGCGCGGTTTGTGGATTTCTTCGTGACCGAGCCTGTGTGGCGCGGCGCCCTGATCAACTCGGTCATCATTGCCTTTGGCAGTGCGACGCTGGCTGTTCTGGTGGCCTGGCCACTGGCCTATGGTTTGTGGAAAACCAATTCGCGCGCCTCAAAAATCCTGACCGGATTGGGCGCGCTGCCCTTTGCGTTGCCGCCCATCGTTTTTGGCGTGGGCCTGGGCTTTCTGTGGTCCTTCGGCGGCGGTTTGGGGCAAATCTGGTCTGCCGTTGTCAGCCACGCGGCCCTGTTTCTGGCCCTTCCCTTGGTTACCATATCCATCGGCCTGCACGCGATCGACCGGATGCATCTGGATGCTGCGGCCACCATGGGTGCGACCGAGCGGGTGACGTTTCGCACCATCATACTGCCCCAGACGCTGCCCTACACCGCGTCGGGCTTTTTCTTTGCACTCGTGCTCAGTTTTAACGAGTTCATCGTGACCTTCTTTGTCTCCAGCTCGGCCTATTCGACCGTGACGCTGCAAATCTTCAACTCCCTGCGCAACGGGTTCACGCCAACCATGGCGGTGGCGGCGATCACGTTCATCGTGGTCTCGCTGCTGTGCTTTTCGCTGGTCGCCCGGTTCGGGGACCTGCCGCGCCTAATGGGCGCGGACCAGTCGCGCACTTGATCTGAAGGACCCTTTGCCATGCCGCGCCAACCCACCCTCGTCGGCACCACCGTATTGATGGTGATCGATATCCAGAAATCCGCCTTCGTGGACACCGATGGCGGCATTCCGCATATGCCCGACTATGCCCAGCGGATGCACCGGGCGCGCGCGGTGGTGGATGCCGCCCACGCCCATGGCCTGCCGGTGATCTTCTTTCAAGAGATCCACCGCCGCGACCTGATCGATTATGGCCGCGAGCTTGACGGGTCCGAGGACATCCATTGCCTGGAGGGCGAGCCGGGCACCCCGGTCGCGCGCGAAGAGATGGATATGCGCGACACCGATTATTTCATCCACAAGCGCCGCTACTCGTGCTTTTTCGGCACCGAGACCGAGATCCTGCTTAAGGGCCTTAAGGCAGAGACCTTGATCCTGATCGGGGGGCTGACGGATGTTTGCGTGCACTACACCTTCGTCGATGGCCACCAGCATGACTATTATTGCCGGGTGGTCAGCGATGCGGTCGCCGGCAGCGGGCAGGCAGCCCATGACGCGTCCCTGACCGCAATGGAATATCTGCAAGAAGGTGCGGTGCAGAGCACCGATCAGATCGTGGATGCGATCGCGGCCCATGCGGCCGCCAACGCCGCGTGATCACCCAAGACGATCTGCAAGGGCGCTGGCGTCGGGCTTGGTTAAAGGCTCCGGGACGCGAGGACCATGACACCCACGTGGAATGGTGGCAGGCGGGTGCGCAGTTTGCGGACATCCGCATCCCGGCAGCGCGCGATGTAACCGGCGCGCGCTGTCTTGCGGATCTCAGCCCTCACCAGCTGGAAACCTGTTTGGCCGCCGAAGGTTTTGCCGGGGTGACGGAGGTGGCCGGCGGCGTGTGCACCTGGCACCGGCACCTCAACTGGTGGGGCCCGCCCGATGGCGTGGATGCCGGCAAGATGTCCTATGATGGTGCAGGCGATTTGATCGAAGAGGGGGTGGAGGGTGATTACTCTGAGCTGTGGCGCGGCACAGCTCATCCGCCGCTCGCATCGCAACGCTACCGAGGCCATGGGCTGATCGCAGTGCTGGTTTCGGACCCCGAGCGGTTTTTGGTGGCCATCGGCCCTGCCGCATTGCCGGACAAAGCGCCCCAGGGCCTTGCGCGCTTTGCCTCCGAGTACAGCCTTGGCACTTGGACAGGTGCGGCTGGTCAGGCCCAACACTCCACCCATCCGTTTCAAGAGGGGCGCGTGGTGCTGACCCGCGCACATGCCACGCTCACCTGGCACCGACAGGACACCCAGGGACGCATCCAAGACATCACCCTCACCCCTGATCCCGGAGGCCTTGCATGACCCTACCCGTGGCGGAGACCTGGTACAAAGCCACCCGGCTCGACCCGCGTACCACGCTGATTATCGAGCCCCATGTCCATGTGTTGGAACAGGCCAATATGTTTTTGGTCGAAGGCGATGCGCGCGACATGATCCTGGACACGGGCATGGGGATCGTCCCGTTGAAACCGTTTCTGGACGACCTGCGCGCGGATCCCGGCAAAGAGCTGATTTGCGTGTCTTCGCACACCCATATCGACCATATCGGCGCGGTGCAGGAGTTTGACACCCGCCTGGTGCACCCCGCCGAGGCGGGCGAGATGGCGCAGCCCTCGGGCCTCAACTCGCTCTTTCGCGACGACATCCCTGAGGGCTTGCTGCAAACCTTTCTGGACGCAGGCTATCCGCCCATTGGCGAGCTGTTGATCGATGCTGTCCCCCATGCGCAGTACGACCCGCGCAGCTACCGCTTGCACGGCGCATCCGCCACGGGAATGTTGGAACACGGCGACACGGTGGATCTGGGCGGCCCGGTTTATCGGGTTTTGCACCTGCCCGGCCACTCACCCGGCGGCATCGGCCTGTTTGAGGAGGCGACCGGCATCCTATTCGCAGCCGACGCCATTTATGACGGCCCGCTGATCTATGAAGGCCCGGGGATGAGCGTGCCCGCCTATCGCAAGACATTCGAGACGCTCAAGGCGTTGGAGGTCACCGTCGTCCATGGCGGGCATGACCCCAGCTTTGGCCGCAAACGCATGGATCAGATCATCGCGCAGTACGAGGCGCTGTGGGACGCAGCGGGGCTGTAGCGTGGTGTGTGGCGCTAAACGGCCGTTTTGTCGCTGACAACCAAGGTGTTTAAGGGCGCGCAGGTGCCTGCATAGCGCGCGGCCACCGCGGCCAGCGAGCCCTCGCAATGGGCAATCAGGGCGGGCGCTTGGCGTTTCAGGCGCACAAAGCCAAGTGCGCGGCGCGGGAAGGGAAACCAGCGATCCAGATCCAGCCCACAGCGCTTGATCGCCTCGAACGGCAGCTCGTTCACCAAATGCAGCGCGTTCAGCAACGTTTGGGTCATGATCGCCATCTGGGTCAGCTGCGGCCCGGCGGATTGGGTCAAAAGCGGCAGGTTCAACACGCTCACCCGGCTTTGGCCCAGGGTGCCGAGAAAATAGAGATGGGTGAGGAAATAGGCCGAGGCGCTGGACAGAAACGACACCGTGGCCGATTGGCTCAGGGTCAGAACCTTACCCGCAGGCGACAGGATGGGCGGGGCTTCGGGCACCTGTCGCAAAAGATGCCCCGTGCAGTTGAGAAACACAGAACCGGGCGCAACGGGCCTGTGCGCACCTGTGCGCAGCACCATCTGGGGGCCTTGGTCCGTGTCGATCACATCGTCCAGGTAATCCTCGATCAACGCATGGGTGCGGGTGCGCACCGCCTCGCATTCCGCCTCTGACATCAGCCCAAACAGGTGGCGCGCGGGCGCTGATGTGGGCGCGTGCCCATAGGTTCGGGCGAAATAGTCGAACACTTGCCCCTCGTTCGTGCCATCAAAGCGCAAGCAGACATCGCGGCGCACATTGACCAACAGCTTGCCCGACAGCCAACGGCCCAGCCCTGTGGGCATGAACCGGTCGCGATTGCCAAACAACGTGCCCGAGCCTGTCAGCACGCTGACCTCGCGCGCAGGGTTGGCGTCCATCAAGGCAAGTGCGGTGTCCATCCCGGTCTTGCCGCCCCCCACCACATAGGCAGGTGCCGTGTCCGCCAGCGCGGCCGCGTCCAGATCTTTGGGGCTGAGCGTGCGCACAACGCCCGCGCTGAGGGGCAAGGGGGCAGGCGCTGCCACGTCATAGCCCGGCGCATGGATCACACGCTTTGCGCGCAACACCTGGCTGCCACCCCCCTCCAACGCGGCGATCAGGATGGAGACGGGCCCCTGCGACCGTTCCTGGATCTGCGTCATTTCGTGCCCAAAGCAGGGGGTGAGGTCGAAATGCTGGGCCAGCACCGCCAGGCAATGGGCAAAATGGGCCACGACCTCTGACCTATTGGCCAGATGCCCACGCGGCTTGTCCCAATCCCAGGCGATGTCGCCTGCGGTGAACATCGGGTGCGGCTGGTGCAGGCGCACGAAATCATAGGCCTCAGTCCACATCCCCCCCGGGGCGGGCTTTCGGTCCACCAGTGCGACGCGCGCGCCCTTGGGCAGATAGCTTTGGGCCACGAACAGCGCGTTCAGCCCGGCGATGCCAGCGCCAATCACGCACAGATCAAAGAGGGGATCGTCAGGGTCGGTCGAGGTCATCATCGGGTCTTAGGTCAGGGCACCTCGCGAAAGGCTAGCAAGCGGACCGGGGCTTGGCAGGGCGAAAGCAGGCCGTGTGTGCGAAATCTCACAGATTTGCCGCGGGCATGACGCGAGGTCGCGGGGCCTTTGTAGGGTCAGTTGCGGATAGGGACGAACGCCTGCGCTAAGGCCGTTCGCCGTTTCGCGGTGCGGAAAATGTCCGCTTGGAGCCCTCTTTATCAGATGCTGCAAAGTGCATGAATGGCGGCTAAGCTCATTTGGGTTGAGGCCATGGACAGTTCAGGCTCTACTTGGGCGATGATATTTAGAAACGAAATCAAACGTTTTAGAAACTGCGTAGAGCAGGTCATGCCAATCTTGCGCTTCCCATTTTGCGCTGTCCGTTTCATTCAAGAACGAAAAGACTGCGGCTTCAAAACGGGGCCAGTCTGGAAACTCCAGCTCCCATTCCGCAGAATGATGCCTAACTCTGCTCGCCCAGTTTCTAAAACGTTTGATTTCGTTTCTAAA
>JBCBNR010000009.1:0-19150 GCA_039821665.1 Pseudomonadota bacterium | reverse complement strand
AATAGCCGTGGCCTTCCCAGGTCCACCCCGGTCGGTTCAGGTTCACATCGATGCGCGCGGTGGGCGCGAAGGGTCGCCAGATATGGGCGCCATCGGGGGTAAGCGGCACTTCGACCTGGGTCACCGCACTTGGCCGGACCCGGATGGTGCCGGCAATGCGTTGCCCATGGGGGGTTGAGACCTCGTTGAGGTCGATCACCAGGCTGTTCCCGTCCCAATGGAACGAGGAGGGGCCCACTTGGAAGGTATCGCGGCTGAGCCCCAGGGCGCTTTGGCCCCGGTCCGTCATTGTCCAACGCCCGCCGCGGCCATAGGTGGCCACGTTGATGCAGCAATGGTCTGCCGGGTTCTTGCGGCCTGACCAGCGATACCAGGGCGAAAAGACCGACCCTATGAAGCCGATGATCGAGATGGCGCGGGAGCCATCGTCTGAGAGGCCGTCGACATACCACCAGGCATAGCCGTCTTGGGGGACCTGGATGTCGAAGTTCGGGCGCGCAAGATCGTCTCGGCCGCATGCTGGCCGGACAGGGTTGCCATGGGGATCCCCGCGCCCGGATGCACCCCGCCCCCCGCCAGCACCAGGCCCTTGATCCGGCTTTGCGCGGTGGGTCTGAGGAAGCTGGCCATCATCCCATGTGGGCTGCGCCCGTAAAGGGATCCGTCCGACCCTGGAAACAGTGTCGCGAACTTGCTTGGCGTTGTCAGCGCGTCGGTCTGTGGCTCGGGCGCGAAGGTCAGGCCCCGCTTGGCCAGGGTTTGGAAGGTACATGTCTGGCATAGTCTGGCCTCGTCTGGCTGGGCGGAAGTGCTGCCCGAGGGGCTGGCATTAAGGATGATTTCGAACCGTTCCAGCCCATCCGAAGACGGGTGGCCATGGTCCTGTGCGCAAATGTAAAGGGTGGGGTCTTGGGCCATTTGGCCGCGCGCGATAGGATCGAACTCGGACCTCTGGTCCTGGCCAAAGAACACTGTGTGATGGCCCAATGGAACGCCGGAGGGTTTTGCGGCAAAGCTCCAAACATAGGCGGACAGCGAGCGGTCTTTGTGGCCTGAGGCCCGAACAGCGCCGCACACATCAGGGCCGAGAAATCCTTGGGCCAGCGCCTGTGGGTCGCCGTTGAACACCACCTGAGAGGCGGGGAGCCGCGTGCCATCTTGCAACTGCACGCCTGTTG
Organism: Pseudomonadota bacterium; assembly: GCA_039821665.1. GTDB lineage: Bacteria > Pseudomonadota > Alphaproteobacteria > Rhodobacterales > Rhodobacteraceae > CANLSM01. Next base: position 17,972 of record JBCBNR010000009.1, on the reverse strand, counting down.
CGGTGCGGCCTTGTGTGGTGATGGCGGCCACGTGGGTGTTGTAGTGGAATCGCGCGCCTGCCTCTGCGGCCAGGTCTGCGAGGACCTCCGCCAGGCGATACAGCCCCCCTTTGATGGACCAGACGCCTGCCGCCTCGGATTGCCAGATCAGGCTTAGAACGGCAGGGCTGAGTTTGGGGTCGCCACCCACATAGGTCGCGTATCTCCCGAAAAGCTGGGCGAGGCGCGGGTCGCTGAAGGTGCCATCCAAGGCGCGGGCCAATGTCGCCCATGGCATGAGGTAGGGCAGGGCCGCGCGCCCCGGGCCGAAGGTTGCGCGCAGGATGCCCGCGACATCCGGGCGCGGGCTGCGAATGACCGGTGCGTCAAACGCGCTGAGCAGCGCTTGGGTGCGGGCGCAAAACCTGTCGTAGTCCGCCAAGCCTTTGGCCCCGGCAAACGCCTTGACCGCGTGCCGCGAGGCCGAAGGATCCGCGTGCAAATCGAGACAGGCCCCATCGGGCCAGTAGTGGCGCGCAATCAGCGGGTCTTGGGTTAGGGTCAGGTGATCTTGCAGCCGCGTTCCTGCCTGGGCAAAGAGCGCGTCGAACACCCATCGCATGGTCAAGACGGTGGGCCCCGCATCCACTGGACCCGCGGGCGTGGGCAGGGTGCGCATCTTGCCACCTGGGGTGGCGGCGCGTTCAAACACCTCAACCGGAATGCCGCGGCTTGCCAGGCGCAGCGCGGTCGCAAGCCCGCCTAGGCCTGCGCCTATGATTGCAACCGGCGCTGATGTCGTTTCTGCCAAACTGACACTCCCAACTGTCTAACTAAGTTGACATATTCATCTGACATGTCCAGTCTAATGTCAGATTTGGCGGCGCGGCCCGCCCGTTTCCCATGGAGAGACCATGTCCAAGGACGATCGGATCGAAGCCACCTTGCGCGCAGCGATTGCGCGCGGACAGCGCCAGCCTTCGCCTCCCAAACTGTCGAAGGCCTTGGCCTACTCGGTGTTTCCAGGCGGTGCGCGGGTGCGCCCGCAGCTGTGCCTTTCGGTGGCGCGCGCCAATGGCGATGACCGTCCCGATCTGACGAACGCCGCCGCAGCGGCGCTGGAATTGATCCATTGCGCCAGCCTTGTTCATGACGATTTGCCTTGTTTTGACGACGCCCATCTGCGGCGCGGCAAACCCTCGGTTCATGCGGCCTTTGGCGAGGAGATTGCGGTGCTCGCGGGGGACGCTTTGATTGTCATGGCGTTCGAGACCTTGGCGGATGCGGCTAGCGCGGACCCAAGACGCTTGCCCGCCCTTGTGATGGGCCTCGCGCGCATGACCGGGATGCCAGGTGGCATCTGCGCAGGCCAGGGCTGGGAAAGCGAGGTAAAGATCAACCTCGCGGCCTATCACCGCGCAAAAACCGGGGCTTTGTTCGAGGCTGCCTGCGCCATGGGTGCCTTGGCCGCCGGTGCCGACCCGGAGCCTTGGGAAGAGCTGGGCGCGCGGATCGGCGAGGCCTATCAAGTCGCAGACGATTTGCGCGACGCCCTGCAATCCGAGGCCGAGTTGGGCAAGCCTGCCGGCCAAGATAAACGCTTGGGCCGTCCAAATGCTGTGGCGGAATATGGGGCCGAGGGGGCTGTGAGGCGGCTCAAAGACATTCTGGCCGCAGCCATCGCGTCTATCCCGTCTTGCCCCGGCGAGGCGGAGTTGTGTGAACTTGTGCGCCGTCAAGGCGATCGGCTGACGCCGGCCACGGGGGATATGAGCCTTGCCCGCCACTCTGCGTGAGGGGGCCCGTGCACTGTCCGGTCGCCCGGCCTCTGGCTGGATGGAGCGGTTTTTCCAGTGGCGCAATGGCCTGATTGCCTCGCCCCGGTTCCAGGACTGGGCCGCCCGCACCCCGATTGTGCGCCGCTTTGCCCGCAAGGATGGCGAGGCGCTGTATGACCTGGTGGCGGGCTTTGTCTATTCGCAAACCCTGGCGGCGAGCGTCGATGTGGGGCTGTTTCATGCCCTCAAGGACGGTCCCCGCTCGGTCCAGGATCTTTCGGCCGCTTGCGATCTTAGCATCGCTGCCACCAAACAGCTGTGTCAGGCCGCAAGCAGCGTTGACCTGCTCTCGCCCAGTGGTGATGGCTACCGGCTGGGCCGCCTAGGGGCGGCCGTTCTGGGCGTGCCGGGGTTGGAAGATATGATCCGCCACCACGCGGTGTTCTACCGCGATTTGCGCGATCCGGTGGCCCTGTTGCGCGGGCAAAGCGACCCAGAGCTGTCACGGTTTTGGGCCTATGTTCTGGGCACGGACCGTCAGACCGTGTCGCCCAGCGTCGCGGCGGAGTATTCGGCGCTCATGGCCTCGAGCCAGGTGTTGGTGGCGGAAGAGACTTTGCGGGCCTTTGATTTCTCCAAGGCCCGCGTGGTGATGGATGTGGGCGGGGGCACCGGTGCGTTTCTGGTCGCCTTGGGAAAGGCCGCTTCATCGCCGGACCTCTGGCTCTATGATTTGCCCAACGTTGTCACGGATGCGCCCGCGCGATTCGCAGCGAACGGCCAAGCCGCGCGCAGCCGGGCGATCGGCGGCAGTTTTCGGGACGAAGACTTGCCCCAGGGTGCTGACCTGATCACCCTGGTGCGGGTCTGCTATGACCACAATGACGACACGGTTCAGGCGCTGCTGCGCGCGGTCTATGCGGCTTTGCCGCGCGGCGGAACCCTCGTCATTTCCGAGCCGATGTCGGGCGGCAAGCACCCAAGCCGCGCGGGAGACGCCTATTTTGCTTTCTACACACGGGCCATGACAACGGGGCGCCCCAGGGCCTTTGACGACTTTGCGGCCCTTCTGTCCGAGGCCGGGTTTTCCCAAGTCCATTCCCACCCAACCGGGCGGCCATTTATCACGTCTGTGATCTCTGCTCGCAAACTGTAAACTTTAATAGACACTCAAAGTGCCAATTCAAATTGACAAATCAAACTGTCTAGATCAATTTACAGTTAGCGAAGAGTCCCCTGGCCAAGGCCGGAGGGGTAAAAGAATGGACAAACAGGGTATGCAGACCGCAGCCGTATTGTTGAGAGGACCCCGCGACCTGGCGATCGAGCCGGTTGCGCTGACCCCACCGGGACACGAGGACATCGTCGTCGATATCCATTGGTCCGGAATTTCGACGGGCACCGAGAAACTGTTTTGGACGGGCGAGATGCCGCCCTTTCCCGGCATGGGCTATCCGCTTGTGCCCGGGTACGAGGCCGCAGGCGAAGTGGTTGAGGCGCCAAAAGGCGCGAACTTGAAGGTCGGTGATCTGGTCTTTGTGCCCGGTGGTGCCTGTTTTGCAGGAGCCAAGGGCCTGTTTGGCGGCGCCTCTCAGCGCCTGATCACACATCCTGACCGGGCAGTGATGCTCGACGCGGGTACCGGACCGGAGGCAGCACTTTATGCTTTGGCTGCGACCGCGCGCCATGCGCTTGCGGGCGTGGACACGGTTCTGCCCGATCTGATCGTTGGCCATGGGGTTGTGGGACGCTTGCTGGCCCGCCTGACTGTGGCCACCGGCGCGCCTGCGCCCGTGGTGTGGGAAATCAACCCCGATCGGATGTCTGGTGCGGATGGATACGAGGTGTGCCACCCGGACCAAGACGAGCGCCGCGACTATCGCGCAATCTACGACGCAACGGGGGATGCAAGCCTGATCGACACGCTGATCTCGCGCCTTGCCAAAGGGGGAGAGCTTGTTTTGGCGGGCTTCTATCCCGCACCCGTCGCCTTTTCGTTTCCGCAAGCCTTTATGAAAGAGGCCCGGCTGCGCGTCGCCGCAGAGTGGACGCGCGACGATTTGTTGGCCACCCGCAGCCTGGTTGAGGGCGGTCTGTTGTCGCTCGATGGCCTGATTTCTCACCGCCGCCAGGCGCAGGACGCGAGCGAGGCCTACGCCACCGCATTCGACGACCCGGCCTGCACAAAAATGATACTCGATTGGAAGGGTGCCGCATGACGCTCGATATCCCGAATCTCAAAGACGACGCCCTAGATGCTCATCACGAGCGTCTGCGCGAGGAGGCCTCGCACGAGCCTGAGGCGATCCCGGTCCAAGAGCCCACCAAAAAGACCCAGATCATCGCGATCTATGGCAAGGGTGGCATCGGCAAATCCTTCACGCTGGCCAACCTGAGCCATATGATGGCCGAGCAAGGCAAGCGCGTGCTGCTGATCGGATGCGATCCGAAATCAGACACCACCTCGTTGCTGTTCGGCGGCAAGGCGTGCCCCACGATCATCGAGACCTCCACCAAGAAAAAGCTTGCGGGTGAAGAGGTGCAGATCGGCGATGTGTGCTTTAAGCGCGGCGGTGTGTTCGCGATGGAGCTTGGCGGGCCGGAGGTCGGTCGCGGCTGTGGCGGGCGCGGCATTATCCATGGCTTCGAGCTGTTGGAAAAGCTGGGCTTCCACGACTGGGATTTCGACTATGTCCTGCTGGACTTCCTGGGCGACGTGGTGTGCGGCGGCTTTGGTTTGCCGATCGCCCGCGATATGGCCCAAAAGGTCATCGTGGTCGGCTCGAACGATCTGCAATCGCTTTATGTCGCCAACAATGTCTGCTCGGCGGTGGAGTATTTCCGCAAGCTTGGCGGCAATGTGGGTGTGGCGGGCATCGTCATCAACAAAGACGACGGCACGGGTGAGGCGCATGCCTTTGCAAAAGCTGTCGATATCCCCGTTCTGGCTGCGATCCCGGCCGATGAGGATATCCGCCGCAAATCCGCGAACTACCAAATTGTGGGCACGTCGAAATCCCAGTGGGGTTCGATGTTTGCGGACCTGGCCGAAAACGTGGCGGGCGCGCCGCCTCAGCACCCTGTGGCCTTGAGCCAGGACGGCCTGCTGGGCCTTTTCTCGGCCAAAGAAACCGGTGCTGATTTCGTGTTGGAGCCTGCGACGGACGCGGACATGCGCGGCAAGCGTTCCAAGCCCAAGGAATCCTTGGAGGTTGTTTACGACAATGTTTGACCTCGACGCCCTGAAAGAATTTGACCGCGAATTGGCGGCCCTGTCCTCGGACAAGGCCCCACCGACCTGCGTGCGGGCGCCCAAGCCTGCGTCAGCAGCGCCCGCCCCGGTGTGTCCACACATGGCCCGCGCACAGCGCGCCACACAGGAGGCGGTGCATGCCTGACGATCTGACCCCAGATCAGGCGCAGACGCCCAGCGTCGACGGTCTTGGCTGCCATGCGGGTGCCGAAATGGAAGCGGCCGCGCGCAAGGCAGGCGCGTCCGATCTGTTGGATCAGTTCGCCGCGGACTACCCCCAAGGCCCCCATGACAAGCCCCAAAGCATGTGCCCGGCCTTTGGCTCGCTGCGGGTGGGCCTCAGGATGCGCCGGGTGGCAACGGTGCTGTCAGGCTCTGCTTGTTGCGTCTATGGCTTGACCTTTGTCAGCCATTTCTATGGTGCGCGGCGCTCGGTCGGGTATGTGCCGTTCAATTCCGAGACCCTGGTGACCGGCAAGCTGTTTGAGGACATTCGCGACGCGGTCCACAAGATGGCCGATCCTGAAAAGTACGACGCCATTGTCGTGACCAACCTGTGCGTGCCCACCGCCTCTGGCGTGCCGCTGCGCTTGCTTCCCGATGAGATCAATGGCGTGCGCATCGTTGGCATCGACGTGCCCGGCTTTGGCGTGCCCACCCATGCGGAGGCCAAGGACGTGCTGGCAGGTGCCATGCTCGACTACGCCCGCAATGAGGTAAGGGCAGGCCCTGTGGCGGCCCCCGAGGCGGGGCTGAGTGACCGACCCACGGTCGCGCTGTTGGGCGAGATGTTCCCGGCGGACCCGATGATGATCGGGGCGATGCTTGCACCTATGGGCCTGGCCGTTGGGCCGACGGTCCCCTGTCGCGAGTGGCGCGAGCTTTACGCGGCCCTTGATTGCGGCGCTGTGGCCGCGATCCACCCCTTTTATGCGGCGTCCATCCGGTCCTTCCAAGCGGCTGGGCGCGCCATCGTCGGCTCCGCCCCTGTGGGCCATGACGGCACTGCGGACTGGCTTGCGCGTATCGGCGATACGTTTGGGATCGCAGCCGATCAGGTGGCTGCGGCCCAAAATGCATTCCTGCCCGCGATCAAATCGGCGCTGGCAAAGACCCGCATCGACGGCACGATCACCCTGTCGGGCTATGAAGGCTCTGAGTTGCTGGTTGCGCGCCTGTTGATCGAAAGCGGGGCGAACGTGCCTTACGTGGGCACGGCATGCGCCGCCAGCCCTTGGTCGGCCGAAGACAAGGCATGGTTGGAGGCACGCGGCACCAAGGTGCAATTCCGCGCCTCGCTGGAGGATGATTTGGCGGCGATGGAGGGTGTGCAGCCTGACCTGGCCATCGGCACCACGCCCGTGGTTCAGAAGGCCAAAGCAAAATCGATCCCCGCCCTTTATTTCACCAACCTAATCTCTGCCCGGCCCCTGATGGGCCCCGCAGGCGCAGGCTCACTGCAAGAGGTGGTGAACGCCGCCATTGCGGGCAAGGCTCGCATGGACGGCATGAAGGACTTTTTCGAAGGCGTGGGTGAAGGCGACACCGCCGGCATCTGGGAGGGCGAGCCGAACCTGCAACCGCAGTTCCGCGCGGCCCACCAGAAAAAGCTTGAGAAGAAGGCCCGCGCGGCCAAAGCGGCGGAAATGATCTGATGTTGGTGCAAGATCACGATAGGGCAGGCGGGTATTGGGGCGCGATCTACGCGTTCTGTGCTGCCAAAGGCTTGCAAGTGGTGATCGACGGCCCCGTGGGTTGCGAGAACCTGCCTGTCACATCCGTTCTGCATTATACCGACGCGCTGCCCCCGCATGAGTTGCCCATCGTCGTCACTGGCCTGGGGGAGGAAGAACTGGGGCGCGACGGCACCGAAGGCGCCATGAAGCGCGCATGGAAGACATTGGATCCCGCGCTGCCCGCGGTCGTGGTCACCGGCTCTATTGCCGAGATGATCGGGGGCGGGGTCACCCCCCAAGGCACCAACATTCAGCGCTTCTTGCCCCGCACGATTGACGAGGATCAGTGGGAAGCCGCTGACCGGGCGATGACCTGGCTCTTTACCGAATATGGGATGACCAAGGGGCGCATGCCGCGGGTCACAAAGCGCGAGGAGGGGGCGCCCCCCCGCGTCAACATTCTTGGACCCATGTATGGCACCTTCAACATGCCCAGCGACTTGGCCGAGATCCGGCGCCTGGTCGAAGGCATCGGGGCCGAGATCAACATGGTCATGCCCTTGGGCGCGCATATTGCTGAGATGCCCAAGCTGGTGAACGCGGACGTGAATGTCGTGATGTATCGCGAGTTTGGGCGTGGTCTGGCCGAAGTGTTGGGCAAACCCTATTTGCAAGCACCCTTTGGCTTGGACAGCACGACCAAGTTCCTGCGCAAGCTGGGCGAGCTTACGGGCCTTGACCCCGAGCCGTTCATTGCGCGCGAAAAGCACTCTACCCTCAAGCCCGTTTGGGACCTGTGGCGTTCGGTCACGCAAGACTTCTTTGCCACCGCAAGCTTTGGGATCGTCGCGAACGAGACCTATGCCCGCGGCGTGCGCGCCTATCTTGAGGATGACTTGGGACTGCCCTGTGCCCTCGCGGTTGCCCGCAAGCGCGGGGCCAAAACCGACAACGACGCGGTGCGTGCCGAATTGGCCGCAAAGCGCCCGCTGATCGTCATGGGGTCGATCAACGAGAAGATGTATATGGCAGAATTGAAGGGCGGGCACGGCCCCCAGCCTGCCTTTATCCCCGCAAGTTTCCCTGGGGCTGCCATTCGCAGGGCCACGGGCACGCCCTTTATGGGTTACGCAGGGGCCACCTATCTTTTGCAAGAAGTGTGCAACGGGCTGTTCGATGCCCTGTTCCATATCCTGCCTCTGGGCTCGGAGATGGACAGCGGGGCGGCCACGCCAACCACGTTGCGCCGCGATCTGCCCTGGGACGCGGATGCACAGAACTTGCTGGACAGAATTGTTGCCGAGCATCCGGTCCTGACCCGGATCTCGGCCGCCAAATCGCTGCGCGATGCAGCGGAGAAGGCAGCGCTCGACGCGGGGGAGACCCGCGTTGGCAAGGCGATCGTCGCTGCCATTGGAACCCAAGAGGAAGGACCCCAGAGATGAGCGATATCTCCTATTCCGCAAGGCCTGCACGCACGGGGCGGGGCTTTGAATATTGGGCCTATTTCACCCTGCTCTTTCTGATCGGACTGCCCTTCGCCACCGGCGGATGGCTGTTTGAGTTGGTCACGCGCGGGCGCACGACGGCGGGGATTCTACGCCGCTCGTGGAAAAAGGCGGCAGACCTGACGCCGATCATCTTCTCCGCATGAGCGGAGATGTCGAAATTCGTCCAGGGGCAACCTTGGCGGATATCCGGTGCGGCCTTGCGCCTGCCGGCCCCGTGTCGCGGGGGTACGCGCGACATCAGTCTAGCTATCCGGAGGATTGTTAATGGCTGACAGAACCGACCTGTCCTTCACAGGTCTTACCGAGGATCAGGCGCAGGAGCTCCACTCTGTTTACATGAGCGGGCTTTGGCTGTTTTCGGCCGTGGCGATCGTTGCCCACCTGGCAACGTTCATCTGGTTTCCCTGGTTCTAAGGAGGTCTGAGATATGTCCAAGTTCTACAAGATCTGGCTGATCTTTGACCCGCGCCGCGTGTTTGTCGCGCAAGGCGTGTTCCTGTTCCTGCTGGCAGCGATGATTCACCTCGTCCTGCTGAGCACCGACGGGTTCAACTGGTTCGAACTGGCCCAAGCAAAATACGCTGAATAAGCCGTTTTGCCTGTGGTCCAGTGCGCACTGGTTCACTGACCAAAGGTTGCGGGCGGGGCACGCCTCGCCCGCACCAACACCAAACACCTAACGACGGCCTGGCATTCACCCGAACGCGGCCGCCAAACGCGGAGACAGAAGTATGGCATTGCTCAGCTTCGAGAGGAAGTATCGCGTACGCGGAGGTACGCTGGTCGGCGGCGACCTGTTCGATTTTTGGGTCGGTCCGTTTTACGTGGGATTTTTTGGCTTTACGACGGCGTTTTTCGCCGCCTTGGGCACGGTTCTGATTTTTTGGGGGGCGGCCTTGCAGGGCACATTCAACCCCTGGACCATCAACATCGCCCCGCCTGACCTGAAATACGGCTTGGGCCTGGCCCCATTGGCCGAGGGCGGTTTATGGCAAATCATCACCATATGCGCGATGGGGGCATTCGTGTCCTGGGCGCTGCGCGAGGTCGAGATCAGCCGAAAGCTGGGCATGGGCCTGCATGTGCCCTTTGCCTTTTCGGTCGCGATCTTTGCTTATGCAACGCTGGTGATCTTTCGGCCCCTTCTGATGGGCGCCTGGGGGCATGGCTTTCCTTATGGGATCTTCAGCCACCTCGATTGGGTGTCGAATGTGGGGTATGCCTACCTGCACTTCCATTACAACCCGGCGCATATGCTGGCGGTGACCTTCTTCTTCACCACCACGCTCGCGCTTGCCTTGCATGGCGCGCTTGTCCTCTCAGCGGCCAATCCCGAGGCAGGCAAAGAGAGCCTGACGCCGGACCATGAAGACACCTTCTTTCGCGATTTCATCGGCTATTCGGTCGGCACGCTGGGCATCCACCGGGTGGGGCTACTGCTGGCGCTGAATGCAGGCTTCTGGTCGGCGGTGTGCATCGTGATCTCCGGGCCGATCTGGACCAAAGGCTGGCCCGAGTGGTGGAACTGGTGGCTTGAGCTGCCGATCTGGCCGAATCCCGGCCCACTGACAGGGATGTAAGACCATGGAATACCAAAATATCTTCACGCAAGTGCAGGTCCAAGGTCCGCCCGAATGGGGCATGGACAATGACGAAGGCCTTGCCCAAGAGCGCGGTGGCACGCCCTGGTTCAGCCAGGCGCTGGGCGCCATCGGCAACGCCCAGATCGGCCCCATTCATCTGGGTTGGTTCGGGGTGATCTCGGTGATCACGGGCACGCTGTGGTTCAACATCGTGGGTTTCAACATGCTGGCCCAAGTGGGCTGGTCGATCCCCGAATTCCTGCGCCAGCTTTTCTGGCTCGCGCTTGAACCCCCAGGGCCCGAATACGGCCTGTCGATCCCGCCCCTGGATCAAGGCGGCTGGTACATCATCGCGAGCTTCTTTCTGTTGATCTCGGTGATCTGCTGGTGGATCCGGTCCTATCTTCGGGCCGAGGCCATGGGCATGGGCAAGCACACCGCTTGGGCCTTTGCGGCGGCCATTTGGCTGTTCCTGGTGCTGGGTCTGATCCGGCCCGTGCTGATGGGCTCGTGGGCCGAGGCTGTGCCCTACGGCATCTTCCCCCATCTCGATTGGACCACCGCGTTTTCGATCCGCTACGGGAACCTCTACTACAACCCGTTCCACGCGCTTTCGATCGTGTTCCTTTACGGCTCGGTTCTACTGTTTGCCATGCACGGCGCGACCATCCTGGCCGTTACCCGGCTGGGCGGCGACCGGGAGTTGGAGCAGATCTACGATCGCGGCACCGCGTCCGAGCGGGCAGCCCTGTTCTGGCGCTGGACCATGGGGTTCAACGCAACCATGGAGGGGATTCACCGCTGGGCCTGGTGGTTCGCCGTGCTGACCCCGATCACGGGTGGCATCGGCATCCTTCTGACCGGCACAGTTGTGGACAACTGGTACATCTGGGCGGTCGAGCACCATTTCGCACCAGCCTATGACGGGGCGTATGGCTATGAAGCCTATGCCGGGGGAGAGTGACCGATGTTCAACTTTAACTGGAAACTCGATTGGCTGCCGGGCTGGCAAAAGGACAACCCCACCAACATCTTCGAGCCTGCGATCTATGTGGGCATCGGTGGTGGGGCGGTCGCAGCTGCGGCTATCGTGATCACCTTCGGTTGGCCTTTCTACACGCCATCCGTTCAAACCGGCCCGCGCGGCACGGGGATGAGCGTGGTCGAGGCTGGCCTGCAAGCGGGTAATATCGACCCCTCTATCGAGGAATATTACACCGAAGAGCCCTATGTTCCCGGTCCCGAAGAGCCTTTGATGAAGGACATCGCGGATTACGAGAACGTCCAAGTGCTCGGCGATCTGACGGAGGACAACTTCAACCGTCTGATGGGGGCCATTACCCAGTGGGTCTCGCCCGAACAGGGCTGCGCCTATTGCCACAACGAGGAGAACTACGCCTCGGATGAGGTTTACACCAAGGTCGTCTCGCGTCGCATGATCCAGATGACCCAGAACCTCAACGAAAGCTGGCCCGAGCATGTGGGCCCGGCGGGGGTGAACTGCTACACCTGTCACCGGGGTCAGAACGTGCCTCAAGAGATCTGGTTCCGCATCGATCCTTTGACCGAGGCGACCAGCGGATGGGCGGCTGTGCAGAACCGCGCGACCTATCAGTCGCAATCCACCTCGCTGCCCTCCGACGCGTTGCAGACCTATCTGGTCGACTATGGCCAGATCGCCGTGCACGACCTTGAAAGCCGGGTGGACAACGAGGGCACGGCGTCGATCCAGGACACCGAGCGGACCTATTCGCTGATGAACTATTTCGCCAACTCGTTGGGTGTGAACTGCGTGTTCTGCCACAACTCGCGCGCTTTCTACGATCCCGAGCAGCACACACCGCAATGGTCTGTGGCCATGCTTGGCATCTCGATGGTGCTGGAGATGAACAACGACTACCTGATCGATCTTCGGGACGTGTATCCCGAGCACCGGCTTGGCCCGATCCACCAGGACGCGCCCAAGGCGGCCTGTAAGACCTGTCACCTGGGCTATAACAAGCCGCTGCAGGGCTTGGACATGATCACCGACTGGCCTGAGCTCGCGGCCAGCGGCCCGCCGGTTTACGAGTAAGCAAAGTGGTCGGCCCACAGACCCTTGCCGACCATTTTGCCGTCCGAGCGCTCCTTGGTGGCGCTCGGACCAACATATCCAAGGGGTTACCCTCCCTGCGTAATGCAGGAACCTTGCGCCGTTCGGGTTTTCCTCGAACGGCGCCTTTTCTTTTTTAAAGGAGGCCCGTGTTATGGCGGATCGTCCCCACACCCCCTTGCTTGATGGCGTTCGCGCGCCGGTTGATCTGCGCGCCTTCGATGACCGGGATCTGTCCTCGCTGGCCCGCGAGGTGCGCGCCGAGACGATCTCGGCGGTGTCCGAGACGGGCGGGCATCTGGGCTCGTCCTTGGGTGTGGTGGAACTGACCGTGGCCTTGCACGCGGTGTTTCAAGCGCCAAAAGACAAGATCATTTGGGATGTGGGCCATCAATGCTATCCCCATAAAATCCTAACGGAGCGGCGTGACCGTATCCGGACCCTGCGCCAGGAGGGGGGGCTGTCAGGTTTCACCAAACGCGCCGAAAGCCGGTATGACCCGTTTGGGGCAGCCCATTCGTCCACATCGATCTCGGCCGCCCTTGGCTTTACGGTGGCCCGCGACATGGGCGAGCCGACGGGCGATGCGGTGGCGGTGATCGGTGACGGATCCATCAGTGCCGGCATGGCCTATGAAGCGCTGAACAACGCAGGCGCCGAAGGGCGGCGCATGTTCGTCATCCTCAACGACAACGAGATGTCGATCGCGCCGCCTGTGGGGGCGATGTCGCGCTATCTTTCGGGGTTGTATGCCGACACGCCGCTGCATGCCCTCAAGGATGTGGCCGACGGCTTTGTCCAAACCCTGCCCGCGCCCTTCCGTGACGGAGCAAAGCGTGCGCGCGACCTGGTGACCGGCGCGCCGGGCAGCAAGACCCTGTTCGAGGAGCTGGGCTTTGCCTATATTGGGCCCATCGACGGCCACGACATGCAGCAGTTGCTGCCGGTTCTGCGCGCAGCCCGTGTGCGCGCCAAAGGCCCGGTACTGATCCATGTGTGTACGGTCAAAGGCAAGGGCTATGCCCCGGCAGAGACGTCGTCGGACAAATATCACGGGGTGGCTAAATTTGATGTGCCCTCTGGTGCCCAGAAGAAAGGCGTCTCCAACGCGCCCTCCTATACGTCCGTGTTCGGCAAGGCCCTTGTCGCCGAGGCCGAGGCGGATGGCCGCGTTGTGGGTGTGACCGCCGCGATGCCCGCTGGCACCGGCATATCGTTTCTCCAAGACAAGTTCCCGGCGCGCACGTTTGACGTGGGCATCGCTGAGCAGCATGGCGTGACCTTCGCCGCTGGTCTTGCAGCGGGCGGGTTAAAGCCGTTTTGCGCGATTTACTCGACCTTCTTGCAGCGCGGTTATGACCAAGTGGTCCATGATGTGGCACTGCAAAACCTGCCGGTGCGCTTTGCCATAGACCGGGCGGGGCTGGTGGGGGCAGATGGTGCGACCCATGCGGGCGCGTTCGACATCGCGTATCTGGCCAATCTGCCGAACTTCACCGTGATGGCTGCCGCGGATGAGGCGGAGCTGGTTCACATGGTGGCAACGGCCGCTGCCCATGACGCAGGACCGATCGCCTTCCGCTTTCCCCGGGGCGAAGGGGTGGGTGTCGAGATGCCAGATCGGGGCCAGCCCCTGCCGATCGGCAAGGGCCGCATTCTTCAAGAGGGCAACCATGTGGCGATCCTCAGCTATGGCGCGCATTTGGCAGAATGTCGTCTCGCTGCCGAGCAGTTGGAGGCACGCGGCGTCTCGGTCACCTTGGCGGACGCGCGCTTTGCCAAGCCGCTGGACACCGATTTGGTCGCCCAGCTTGCGGATCATCACGCAGCCCTGCTGACGGTCGAGACCGGTGCGCAAGGAGGCTTTGGCGCCCATGTTCTGCATTGGCTGGCAGGAGAGGGCCGTTTGGACCGGGGCCTTGCCATTCGCACCCTAACCTTGCCTGATGCGTTCATCGACCAGGCGAGCCCTGCGGCGATGTACAAAGCTGCGGGCCTTAGCGCGGATCAGATTGCGCAAACGGCGATGACCGCCATGGGCATCGAGACCCTCAGCCGCAGCTCTCGCGCATAAGTTTTCACAAAAGTCCCTTTGAGATCACGGGCTTTTGAGATTTTAAAGGTGACCATATTGTCACGTGAGTAAAAAGTAACTTATAAGACTGGCTATGGATTCGATCTTCAAAGCCTTGAACGACCCCACGCGCCGCGCCCTGTTGGACAGTCTGCGCGCCCGCGATGGGCAAAGTCTGACTGAGTTGGAGGACAACTTGGAGATGTCACGCTTTGGCGTGATGAAGCATCTCAAGGTGTTGGAGGACGCATCCCTTGTCGTCACCCGCAAGCAGGGTCGGTTCAAATACCACTATCTCAACGTCGTGCCCCTTGCCGAGGTGCTTGACCGCTGGATCGAACCCTTGCTTGCCAAACCCATTGCGCGGGGGCTGACCTCGCTCAAGGCTCAACTGGAAGGAAAGGCTCCGATGGACCTCAAACCAGATTTTATGATGCAAACATTCATCCGCTGCACCCAAGATGCGTTGTGGGATGCGCTGACAAAGGCGGACCTTGTGCACCACTACGACTTTCTCGACACGGATGTGGCCGGTGATCTGCTGACGCCCGGCGACCGCCAAGCCCACACCGCCGAGGGCATGGGGGAGGTGGTCGCGATGACCCTGTTGTCGATCGACCCCAAATCCCGCATCGAAGTGCGGTTCGAGCCGAACTGGGACGACCAAAAGGCCCATTCGCGCTGTGTCTACTTGATCGAGGTTCAAGGCCCTGCCTGCAAGCTGACGGTCGAGCATTACAGCATTCCCAAGGGCCACGAGGATGTGGCCGAAGGCTGGGCGCGCACACTTTCGGGCCTCAAGACCTGGTTGGAAACGGGTCAGGACGTGCGCTTCGGCTTTGAGGAGGAGGGCGCGCAATGACCACAGAATTGATCTATCTGACCCTCGTCGCGGTTTTGACAGCGTCGCTGTGGATTCCGTTCATCGTGGGCGTGAATGTCCAAAAGGATGTCTATGCGGGCGACTTTACGCGGCCCCCGGATGTCTCGAAATTTGCCCCCTGGATCCACCGCGCGCACCGGGCGCACCTGAATGCGGTGGAACAGGTGTTGCCCTTTGCGGTCCTGGTTCTGCTGCTCAACAGCATTGGCGTCAGCACGTCCTGGACGGTCGGGGCCAGCGTCGCGTTCTTTTGGTTGAGACTGGCCCATGCGGTGGGGATGATCACCGGCCTTGCCCGCTTCCCGGTGCGTCCGATCCTGTTTACGGCGGGGTGGATCTGTATCATGATCCTGGGTTGGCAGGCCTTTGCGGCCTAGCCCACCGAACTGATCTGCGGCGCAAGCGCTAAGCTTGCGCTGCGCACATCCCCGAAGATCTGTGCGTAGTGATCGCGCAAATAGATCCGCAGCCAAGGCGTGAACTGCTCTGGCGTCTTTTCCACCTCTTGGCGCAGCTCGTCCAAATCGACCCAGCGCAGCGCCATCACCTCGTCTGGATTGGGTTTGGGCGACAGCTTGTCAGGCCCCGCATGGCCCACGAACACGGTGACCAACTCATGTTCTACCAATCCGTTGCCCACATCGGCGCGGTATTCCAACTGATCCCGAGAGCGTAGGGGAATGCCGGTCAGCCCTACCTCCTCCTCCAGCCGGCGGGCGGCGCAGTCGGCCATATCCTCGTTCCATTGGGGATGGGTGCAGCAGGTGTTCGCCCATAGGCCGGGCGTATGATACTTGCCCATCGCGCGCTGTTGCAGCAACAGTCGGGCACCGTTCAAAATGAACACCGACACCGCAAGATGACGCAAGCCAAGCTCGTGCGCTTCCAGCTTCTCCACCGGTTTCAAGCGACCGTTCACATAGGCCGGGATCTCGATCACATTTGCCATGGGCTAGCCAGAGGTTGCCGGGATAAGGCGCGTCAAATGCGCGATGTTTTTGACCATGATTTTGAGGTGGGCCATGGGCCGCGCCTTGACCAGCTTCTTGTTCATATAAGCCTCGAAGGTCAAGCGCTGCACGTCCACATCGTGGCACAGAGACACGAACCGCTCGCGCCGCTCGTCCGAACGATAGTAGGCATCCTGCATTGCACCGAGCACCTTGAAGACCGTTTTGTGCTCGCGCATGAACAGCTTGCGTGCGAGGGCCAAGTCCTTCACGCGACCGCTGGAAAGACACGCCTGCGCGGCGGTGGCCGCGGCACGCCCGCCGGCCATGGCGTAATATATCCCCTCGCCAGATGACGGGGCCACCACCCCTGCCGCATCGCCCGCCAAAACCACATCGCGGCCGTTGTCCCAGCGTTCCAGGGGTTTGAGCGGGATCGGTGCCCCCTCTTTGCGTACGGTCTCACAGCCGCTGAGGCCTGCAGTTTCGCGCAAGGCGGCCGTTTTTTCTTTCAGGTCCACCCCTTGAAGCCCGGTGCCCATGCCCACGCTTGCCTGCGCGCCATGGGGAAAGACCCAGCCATAAAAATCGGGCGAGATTGCCCCGTCATAGATGACGTCGCAGCGATCAGGATCATAGTTGCCACCGTGGGGTGCAGCGATGATCTCGTGATAGGCGATCACGTAGGGAATGCGATCGCCACCGGGCACCTCGGCCCGCGCCACGTCCGAGCGAGCGCCGTCTGCGCCGATCACCAGCTTGGTTTTGACTTTCATCGCTTCGCCCGTCGCTTTGTCGCGATAGCTGACATAGGTGCCCGTGTCATCGCGCGAAAGCGCCTTAAACGTGCCGGTCAAACGCGTGGCCCCGGCCCGTTCGGCGCGCACGCGCAGAAACTCGTCGAAATGCTCTCGGTCGACCATGCCGACAAAGCCGTTCTCGATGGGGATGTCCACCTGCCGCGCAGTGGGCGAGATCATGCGCGCGGTGCGAATTTTGGCGACCAGTTGGCTGTCTGGAATGTCAAAATCCGCAATCAGCCGGGGTGGGATCGCCCCACCGCAGGGCTTGATGCGCCCATCGCGATCCAACAGGGCCACCCGTCGGCCCGAACGGGCGAGATCCTCGGCAGCGGTGGCGCCTGCGGGCCCTCCGCCCACGACAACGACGTCATAGTGCATGCTCTACTCCCCTGGGACCAGTTCGGCTGCGCCGCGCTGGACCCGTCTGTTGGAATTGTCGATGATCCGCCAGGCCATCAGGCCCGCGGCGAGAAACAAGCTGGCCTCGAAGAAAAACACGGTGCCGAAGGCTTGGGCGGGTGGGGCAATCAGTCTTAACAGGTCAGCCGCAGCCGCCCCGACCAAACCGCCAAACCCGGCGGCAATGGCTTGGGCGGCGCCCCACAGACCCATGCGCGTGCCTTCGCGCGTCTCGCGCCCGTCGCCGGCCAGCGCCATCATCGACGCAATGGCGGCAACGGCAAAGGCCCCATTGGCAAATCCAAGGGCGATGACCGCCCCGGTCAGGGCCGAGGCGCTGCCGGTCAGACCGATCACGCCGATCGCGACCAGCGCACCGGCCGAGGCCAGGCATCCGGCCACCACCCAGTTGCGCAGGGTGCCCAGGCGCAGGCCGCTGACGGCGATGCCTACGCTAAGCATACCCATAAAGACGCCGCCGTTTTGCGCCCCGGACAAACTGGTGGTCTGACCTGGTGTCAGGCCAAAGACAAAAGCGGCGTAAGGTTCCAAGATCAGCTCTTGCATGAAATACGCGGTCATGGACAGGAACACGAACAGGGTGAAGTGGCGGGCTTTGCGCTCGGCCCAGATCTCCGCCAAACCGTCGCGAAAGCGTACGGCACGTTCGGGCTTGATCGGCAGGCGCAACCGCGCCTCGATCCCCCAGACGCTCAGCGCGGTGACACAGACAGCGCCCGCGCAGACGCAGGCGACGATGGTGATCAGACGCGCGGCTGAATAGGGGTCCAGAAGCGCGCCCACAGTGCCCGCCGTGACAGCGATGCCAAAGATCATCATCAACCAGGTGATGGTCGCCGCAGCCGCGCGACGACGTTCGGCCGTGGCCGTGGCCAAAAGCGCCAGCAACGAGGTGCCCGAGGCGCCGACCCCCAGACCGATCAACCCATAGGCCAGAACAGACAGCGCAAGCCCCGCCCAAAACGCCGTC
>JBCBNR010000008.1:0-19261 GCA_039821665.1 Pseudomonadota bacterium | reverse complement strand
GCTGATGGGCGATGACATTCCCTATGCCATGCGCACACCAGCGAACTGTCATAGCGAAACCCATGCTCCACCAGCAAATCGATCACTTGGTTGGTGACGTTATAGACCGGTGCGCGATAGCCCCGGGGTGTGGTCCCCACGATGCGCTGGTGCGCGTCCATCGCCTTGCCGAAAGCCTCGGCCTGGGCAGGGCCTTGGGTGGCAATCGGATCCTCGTGTATCCACCCATGGTGCCCGATTTCATGGCCGCCTTCCAAAATCGCCTCCACCGCCTGGGGATAGGTCTCTAGACACCAACCGGGGATGAAAAAGGACTGTTTTAGGCTCAGACGGCGATAGGTCTCCAAAATCCGGGGAATGGCCACATGGGGCCCATAGCGGCCCATCGTGATCGGATAGAGGCGTTGGTGGCTGTCGCCCGGGCGCGCCACATGGATCAGGCTGTCTGCGTCCATATCGAAGGTGATGGCGCAGGCACAGCGCGCGCCATTTGGCCAGGGGATCGGGTTCCGGATCATGTCGTGGCCTCTTGCAGCAAATGCCCCTCGGCGGTGGTCCAGCTTAGGCTCAGTGCGCGGCCCGCGGTCAGGTCAATCTCGCCCAGCGCCCTTTCTTGCATCTGCACCTTCAATTCCGTCCCATCCGGGGCCTCCAGGAAGACGGTGACCATTGCACCCACGAACTCTTCGGACACTACGCGCGCCTCCAGCGTGTTTTCGCCCGGTCCCACCTGCATGCGATCGGCCGAGACCACGATTGACGCTGTGGAACCGTGGGGCGCCTCGCCCGGCACGCGGAACGCGCCAAGTGGTGTGTCCAGGGTGACATGGCCCGTCTCGGACCCTGTCACCTGGCCGGTCAGGATGTTGTTGCGCCCGACAAACTCGGCGACGAACCGGGTGCGCGGGGCGCGATAGACCTCGCGCGGGGTGCCGACCTGCGCAATCTGCCCCTTGGACATAATCACAACCCGGTCGGCCATGGCGAACGCTTCGGACTGGGAGTGGGTGACATAGACAAAGGTGATCCCAAGCTCGCGCTGTAATTTGGTCAACACCGCCTGCATTCGGATCACCAGATGGGCGTCGAGGGCCGACAGCGGCTCGTCGAGCAACAGCAGCTTGGGTTCCACCACCAAGGCGCGGGCAAGCGCCACACGCTGACGCTGCCCGCCGGACAGCGTGTCCACATTCCGCTCGGCAAATTCGGCGATTTCCATACGCTCCAACCAAGCCATGGCGCGGCGCTTACGCTCGGCCCCGTCCAGGCCGCGCATCTTTAGACCAAACTCCACATTCTCACGGGCATTGAGGAACGGAAACAGCGCAAGACTTTGCCAAACCATGGGCGTGTCGCGCGCGTGGGACGGCACGTCGTTCATCACCTCGCCTGCGATGCGGATCTCGCCCCGTGTGGGCGTGTCGAGCCCTGCCAACATGCGCAGCGTGGTGGTTTTGCCGCAACCTGAGGGGCCCATGATCGCCACGAACTCGCCCTCGCCAATGGTCAGCGAGGCTTTGTTGACCGCAACAAACCCATCGAACTGCTTTTCCACAGCGTCCAAAACAACCAATGGCTCGGTCACGCGGCCCTCCTTTGCAGTTTGAAGAAAATCAAAGCCTGGGCGATCAGAACCAGGGTCATCGAGGTCGCAAAGACCAGGGTGCCGATGGCGTTGACCTGGGGGTCGATGGTGCCTTGCACAATTTCCAGAACATGCACCGGTAGGGTTTTGTTGAGGCCCGAGACGAACCAGGCCACGGTAAACTCGTCAAAGGACACGGCCGCTGTGAGAAACAGGGACGAGCCGATGGCGGGCGCGCAGAACGGCAGGATGACACTGCGCATCGCGCGCCATTCAGACGCGCCCAGGTTCCAGGCCGCGGCCTCCAAGCTTTCGTCGATTTGGCTTAGCCTCAGGCGGATGATCGCCATGGCAAAGGGGGCGGTCAGCACCGTGTGCGCCGCGATGATAGAGGGGATCTGCCCCGAAATCCCCAGCCGCGCAAACCAAGCGAGCATGGCCAACGCTATGATGATCAGTGGAATGGTGGGCGGCAGCAGTATGATCGCCAAAAACAAGCTCTTGCCGCGAAAGCTGTAGCGGTAATCGGTGTAGGCGGTGCAAAAGCCCAGAGCCGTTGCCAACAGGGCTGTAGAGCTTGCCACAACCAGCGAATTGCGCGCCGCCTGCCAGAAATCCGGATCGGCGAAGATGGTCTGATACCAATGGGTCGTGAACCCGCCCAAGGGCAGCGTGGGAAACCGGTCCGAGTTGAACGAGAACAGCAGGCTTACGAAGATTGGCAGGAATATGAACCCCACGATCAGCGCGAGATAAAAGCGCAAGGCAAGGTCCAAGCGGCTCATCTGCTTACCCTCTTGCGATAGGCAAACAAGATGGCGGCAAAAGCGATGGTAAAGAGCGTCACCATCATCATCACGGCTACCACGGCTGCGCGGGGCCATTGCTGCCCGGCCTTTGTGGTGTCGATGATCAGGATAGGCAGCGTAGGGGGTTTGGAGCCGCCCAAATAGTAGGGGGCAACAAAATCCCCGAAGGACAGGATAAAGGCAAAAAGCGCTGCGATCACAAACCCGGTTTTGCCCGCAGGCAGGATCACCGACCAGATCGTCCGCACGGGCGAACAGCCAAGGTTGCGGGCGGCCTGGATCAGGCGCGGGTCGATATTGGCCAGCGTCACCGTTTGCAGGATCAACACCAGCGGCAGGATCAGCGTCAGATACCCCACCATGGTGCCCGTGGCGGTGTTGAGCAGGGTCAGGGGGGCGATCCCCACAAGGCCGATCGCCCCATTGAACACCCCGGATTCAGCCAGGATCGTGTACCACGAGAAGGTGCGCACCAGATAGCTGGTGAAAAACGGGATGATCAGCAGCACAATCGCCAGTTGCCGCGTCCGGGCTGAACACCGAAAGGCAAGATACCACGCGGCTGGGAACGCCAACAGCGAGGCGAGCGTGGCCGCACTGGCCGCCATGCCAAGTGTGTAGCGGTAGCTCGACCAGACATAGCTGCGCGAGATCATCTTGGCCCAGCTTGTCAGCTCGAACGTCTCGACCATCCGGTAGTTCTTGACCACGAAAAACGACATGGCGATCACGAACAGCAAAGGGCCAATGAAGAACATGGCCTGCCAAAGGATGATTGGAAGGCGAAAGGTCAGGGCATAAAGGGAAAGGCGGCGCATCAGCGGCGCCGCCTGTCAGTGGGTCTCACGTCGCTCAAGCGTTCTTGTATTCAGACCAGAAGTCGTTCCAGTCTTCCAAGGATTGCTGAACGGGGATGTCGCGATAGTGGATCCGCCCGTCGTTGATCAGCACGATGGGATCTTGGGGATCACCATCCACCTGGTGCGAGCGTGCGGCCTCTTTGGGGTCCACCTCGTTGAGCAACGCGCGGCCCGACTTGGTGACCGCATGGCCGGGATAGCCCAGCATCTGCGCGGTTTTCACCTGACCTTCGGGCGACATGGTATAGGCGAGGTATTTGAGCGCCATATCCACCTTCTCAGAGGTTTTGGTGATGGAGTAGCTTTCGGTCCACTGGATGCCACCCTCTTTGGGAATGACCGAGCTGACAGGCGCGCCATCACGCTCCAAGATGCCGGTGACCCAATCGCCAATGCCGACCATGGCCAGCATCTCGCCGTTCTTGAGGCCCGAGAAGGTGCCGCCAAAGTCGAAATAGCCGCCCACCTGGGGTTTCAGCGACAGCGTCTTGTCCTGGACAGCCGACCAGGCCGCGCTGTCGATGTCGAAGGGCGAGGAATTGCCCATCAGCACGCTCATCTGCCCAAGCGAGGGCAGGTGCCAGTCGAAATGGCCCACCTTGCCGGTCAGGCGCGGGTCCCAAAACACCTCGTAGGTGGATGCTTCTTCGGGCGTCAGCACCTCTTTGTTGAACGAGACGCCCAGATGCCCAATGCGCGAGATCAGTGAGTACAGCTCGCCATTCGGCCCCCAATGGCCCGAGAATGACTTGAAATCATCGTGCAGCAGATCGTCGATCGGATAATCGTTTGCATCCAGTTCCATCACCAGATCATTGGCGACCAAAAGCTTGGCGTATTCCGCGTCCGTGTGAATGATGTCGAACGTGCCCGGCGGGTTTTGCGCCAGTGCGGCCAGCATATTGTCACCGCCCGAATAGTATTTCGGCACGAACTTGACGTTGTTTGCCTCTTCAAACGCGCCGACCATGTCAGGCTCGGCGGTGCCGTACCACCCCAGCATCGTCAGCTCGACCGTTTGCGCCCACGCCCGGTTCACAAACGGTGCGCTCAGCACCAGCGAGGCAGCACCAGTCTTCAGAACGCTCCGTCTTGAGGCCCCTAGCATCTTGTTTTGCTTCATGATCTCTTACTCCCGTTGTAGAGGTCTTTTCGCGACACACCCGCGACCATAGTGCCTGACCTTAGGACAAGGACACATGATTACACGCCTCAATGCGCTGGGATGCGACGATAACGAACCCGTTGCTCAAAAATTAAACAAATGCTCTCGAAGATGAACAGACAGGACTTTCGCAGCCAATTTGGTACACCCGGCCCAGTTGTGCTGCCCGTCATCCATGTGTTGGAAACGGAGCGGACCCTTGCCAACATCGAGGTGTTGGAGGCAGCAAACGCGAAGGGCTGCTTTTTGATCAACCACGACTTTGGCGTGCCGCCGTTTTTGGAGATCCTGCAAGAGGTGCGTGCGGCCAAACCCGACCTGTGGTTGGGTGTCAATTTTCTGGCAGTGACCGGGCGCGAGGCGTTTCCGCAGCTGGCCGCCTTGGGCCGACTGGGATGCCGGATCGATGCCTATTGGGCGGATGACGCCAGGATCGACGAGAGGCAGGATATCCAAACCGAGGCGCAAGAGATCCAGGCGGCGCGATCCGGGTGGCAGGGGCTTTACTTCGGGGGCACCGCGTTCAAAAAGCAGCGCCCTGTGGCGGTTGCCGACTATCCCGCGGCGGCCAGTATCGCGCGCGACTGGATGGATGTGGTCACCACGTCGGGCCCTGCCACGGGGATGGAGGCCGATGACGGCAAGATCGGCGCCTTTCGCGAAACCCTTGGGGATGCGCCCCTGGCACTCGCCTCGGGGATCACGCCCGACAACGCCCATCGGTACCGCGAGGTTGATTGCTTCATGGTGGCCACCGGCATCAATTATCCAGACAACTTCTACGACATCGATCCGGCGCGCCTTGCCCGCCTGATGGACGTCGCAGCATCGCTATAAGGGGATGGCATGGCACAGGCAGCGAACAAAGGCCCCCGAGGGGACAGGTGGTATTTGCGGCTGATGGCGCCGAATACCAAGGGCGCGCAGTTCGCCTGGCTCGACCCCACCTCGATCTACATCAACCAGGATGCGTTTGCCGATTTGCTCGGCGATCTTCTGGACGACCTTGAGGGGGTGGAGTTCGATTTGATCGGCGGGCTGGATGCCATGGGCTTTGTGCTGGGGGCCGCCCTTGCCGCCCGCCGGGATGTTGGGTTCTTGCCGATCCGCAAGGCGGGCAAGCTGTGCGTCGACACGGACCGGGTAAGCTTTACCAACTATTCGGGTCGCACCCAAGAGATGGAGATGCGCCTGCCCGCCTTTGCCCCTGGCACGCGGGTGCTTTTGGTGGATCAGTGGATCGAAACCGGCGGCACGATGGAAGGGGCAATTGACCTGGTGACCCGCCAGCAGGGTCATGTGGCGGGGCTGGTGGCCATTGCGATGGAAGACACGCCGCGCGCCACGGCCCTGCGGGCACAGCACCAGGTGGTCACCGCTGTCTTGCCCGGCACGCCCTGGCAGGAGGAGTGTAACGCCCAAACCCTGTCGAGCTTTGAGACCTATGATCCGAGCGCTGTGTTTCCGCGATTGCGCGGCTGAGGGTGGGGCGCGCGCCACCCGCGCTGCAAGGTGCGGAAAACTTGCACATTTTTAGGGCCGTGCCCCGGCCTTACGCAGCTGCGCCCGATCTGCGTGATTGACCGCGCTGGCCCAAAGGTCACACTGTGGTTTGGTAAGACCAGGGGAAGCCCATGACCAACCTTCGACATATCGTGCTGGCCACTCACCCCCCCAGCGGCAGCCGCAAACCGCCCGAGATCAATTGGGGTGCACCCGGCGCCCAGACGCGTGGTCCGGTGATCGGCGGCATGTCCGGCGGACAGCGCAACGTGATCGGCGCGCATTCCGGCAGCTACGGGGTCTACCGTGCGCTTTCCATTGCCAGCGGGGATCTCAGCCCGGTTCATCGCCCGGACCTCGCGCTCACCCGCCCGTCCATCGACATCGGCCCGTTTCCCCAGTGGGAGGGGGAGGACAAGATTGTCTCGCTCGACCCATATGGGCACATCGTCTCGGATGCCTTCGCGGCGGAATATGCGGCCGGTGCACCGATCCAGCCCACCATCGCGATCACCAATGCGCGGATCCTGCTGCCCGAGTTCAAGGATGCGCTGCAAACCGGGCGGCTGAAGCCCGATGGCAAGATCCTGACCGAGACCGGTGAGGCCAATGTCACAAAAATCGCGATCGAGCCTGTGTGGTATCTGCCTGGTCTTGCGCGCCGCCTGGGTGTCTCTGAAGTGTCGCTGCGCCATGCACTCTTTGAATATACGGGCGGCATGTTCCCCGAGCTTGTCACCCGCTCTGACCTTAAGGTTTTCTTGCCGCCCATCGGGTCCATCACCCTTTATATCTTTGGCGAGCCGCACGCTTTGTGGAGCAAGAACCACCGGGTCGCCTGCCGTGTCCATGACGAGTGTAACGGCTCGGACGTGTTCGGCTCGGACATTTGCACTTGTCGGCCCTACCTCACCCACGGCATCGAGGAATGTGTGATCGAGGCGCAAAACGGTGGTGCGGGCTTGATTGTCTATAACCGCAAGGAAGGGCGCGCGCTGGGCGAGGTGACCAAGTTCCTGGTGTACAACGCGCGCAAGCGAAACCCCGCAGGGGACACAGCAGCAGCCTATTTCGAGAAGACCGAATGCGTGGCCGGTGTTCAGGACATGCGCTTTCAGTCGCTGATGCCCGATGTGTTCCATTGGCTTGGCATCACACATATCGACCGGTTCGTGTCCATGTCGGACATGAAGCACGATGCGCTGGCCGCACAAGGCATCACCGTGGGCCAGCGTGTGCCGATCCCCGATGAGTTGATCCCAGGGGATGCCCATGTGGAGATGGATGCCAAGAAAGCGGCGGGGTATTACACCGACGAAACCGTGTCCTCCCCCCAGGATCTAAGCGATACCAAAGGGCGGGGGCTGGATGACTACTGATGCGGCTTGGTTGCTGACGCCCCAGGCCATTCGCGCCCAATGTGGTGCGCTGTTCCAGCTTGGGCTGGACGACCGGTTGGAGCATTTCACGCTTGATCTGGACAAGCTGCCCGCCTGTGCGGCGGAGGTGGTGACGACCATTCGCGCGAACTATCCCGACCTCAACGTCCCCCCCCATGCAAGGTGGCGCCATTTTGTGCTGGGTGGCGTGGATCGGTGGGCCCCCTCGGCCCGGGCGCTGGCGGAGGATCCGCGAGAGCGGGCGCGGGTGGAATGCGAGCTTGCGATCCTGTCCGTGCTGCTCGACGCGGGCGCAGGCGCAGCCTGGTCCTATCGCGATCCGGCGGGCGGCGAGGTTTTCGCCCGCTCAGAAGGGCTGGCCCTTGCTTCGCTTGATATGTTCGCAGGCGGCGGGTTTGGTGATTGCAGTGCGGCGGCCCTGTCGGGCTTTACCCAAGAGGACCTAGCCAAAGGCTTTCAAGTCAGTGCTGAAAACCCGTTGGAGGGATTGGAAGGGCGCGCGGCCCTGATCCGCGCGTTGGGGGGCATTGTGGCTGCGCGGGCCGATGTGTTCGGGCCGACGCACCGCCTGGGCGCGCTGGCGGATTACCTGTCGGACCAAGCCAACCCCGATCTTCCGGCGGAACGTATTTTGACAACGCTGTTGGATGTCCTGGGCCCGATCTGGCCGGACAGGTTGCAAATGGACGGCAGGGCGCTGGGCGATTGCTGGCCCCATCCGCAAGCGCCCGGTCCCGGCTTGGTGCCGTTCCACAAGCTCAGCCAATGGCTAAGTTACTCCCTGATCGAACCGCTGGGCCGTGCGGGTGTTACAGTCACGGATCTGGATGCGCTGACCGGGCTGGCGGAGTATCGCAATGGCGGGCTGTTCTTGGATGCAGGCGTCATCGCCCTGCGCCATGGTGACCCCGGCCCCATCAGCCCGCAAAGCACCTTGGTGGTGGAATGGCGCGCGCTGACCGTCGCGCTGCTTGATCAAGTGGCGGTGCATGTGCGCGACCTGCTTGGGGTCAGCGCGCAGCAGATGCCCCTTGCGGCCATCCTGGAAGGGGGCACCTGGGCCACGGGTCGGCGCCTCGCCAAGGCCAAGCGTTCGGGTGGTGGCCCGCCTATCGAAATCCTCTCTTCCGGCACGGTATTCTAAACGAAAGGCGCCTCTTTAATGGATGAACATGTCACTGTCGTCTCGCACCCCCTGGTCCAGCACAAACTGTCCTTGATGCGCCAGAAAGATACGCCTACCGCGCAATTTCGTCAGTTGCTGCGCGAGATCTCGCATCTTTTGGCCTATGAGGTGATGCGCGACCTGCCCTTGACCAAAGTGCCCATTGAGACCCCGCTGGAGACGATGGATGCCCCGATGATCGAGGGCAAGAAACTGGTGCTCGCCTCGATTTTGCGTGCGGGCAACGGGTTGTTGGAGGGGGTGTTGGACCTGGTGCCCCAGGCGCGCGTGGGCCATGTGGGCCTTTATCGTGACCCCGAAACCCACGTGGCGGTGGAGTATTACTTCAAAGTCCCCTCGGACATCGAGGATCGTTTGGTCATCGCGGTAGACCCGATGCTCGCCACTGCGAATTCTGCCAGCGCCGCGATCCATCGGCTGAAGGAGGCAGGCGCTAAATCGATCAAGTTCCTGTGCCTTCTGGCCGCGCCCGAAGGGATACAGACCTTGCGCGCCGACCACCCGGATGTGCCCATCGTGACCGCCGCCATTGACGAGCGGTTGGATGAGCGTGCCTATATTCGCCCAGGATTGGGGGATGCAGGAGACCGGATGTACGGCACCAAGTGACGTGCACATGCCATGATTCGGCGTCAAAAGACTGCCGTATCGGGCCGCGCTGTCCGGGCGACGCCAAATCTTTTGGCGCGCCCTAAGCGGTCGCCCCGGATCATGGGGCACCAGGGCGCGACCAAGTGGCGAAAATCTGTGCAAGGCTGTCAGATCCCGGCCCGAAAGCGCCACTAGGGCAACAAAACAACGCCTAAACGGAAAGCATTCACCAAGCCCCTTTGGTCAAAAGCCGTTGATTTGAAAGGGCTATGCCCTTGGGCACATCGTGCAAAAATTGAGACGAGAGTGTTCAAAAATTGGACATCCACAGGTGCGTGCGCCAGTGCTTATGTGGCTGCGACTTGCCTTGTTGCCCAAACGACCCCACCCTTACGGCGCAAAAAAGCAAAACATATCTTCATCAACAGGGGTTAAAAATGAACTTCAGACTTATGGCTGTGGCCGCGCTCAGCGCTGGCGCACTGGCCTTGGGGGCTGTCCAAGCCAGCGCGCAAAAGGCCGGCGGGACTTTTGTGAAAATCGTTCAGCCCGAGCCTCCGTCGCTTGCGTCTTACCTGTCGACCTCTGGCCCGATTGGCCTGGTTGCGCCCAAGATCTACGACGGCCTGTTTGACTATGACAATGACCTTAACATGGTGCCCGCCCTTGCCGAGAGCGTTGACGTCAGCGCCGATGGCAAGACCGTTACCTTTAAGCTGCGTGAGGGTGTGACTTGGCATGATGGCGAGCCGTTCACGTCCGAGGACGTGCAGTTCACCGTGATGGAGGTGCTCAAGGTGGTGCACCCGCGCGGCCCGAACTCGTTTCGCGAAGTCACCTCCATCGACACGCCCGACGATAATACGGCCGTGTTCAACCTGGAAAACCCCGCGCCCTACATGCTGCGCGCGCTGTCCGGGTATGAAAGCCCAATCGTGCCCAAGCACCTGCTGGAGGGCAAAGATCTACGCGACAACGACCTGATCAACAATCCGGTCGGGACAGGCGCGTTCAAGTTCGTTGAATGGCGCAAAGGCCAGTATATCCGCCTGGACAAGAACGAAAACTATTGGAAGCCGGGCCTGCCATACCTCGACCGGATCGTGGGGCGGTTCATTCCGGATGCCTCTACCCGGACCGCGGCGATGGAGAATGGCGAGGTGCTTTATGGCGCCTATGGTGCGATCCCAAACATCGATGCCGTGCGCCTGCGCGAGATGGACGATTTCGGCGTGACCACTGATGGCTATTCGATGATCAATCCGATGGCTTTGATGGAGTTCAACACCACCAAGCCGCCGTTTGACAATCCTGCCATGCGCCAGGCCATCTCGCTTGTGATGGACCGGGAGTTTTTGATCGAAAACATCTGGTTCGGCTACGGCAAGCCTGCCACCGCCGCCCTGTCCAGCAACTTTGCTGCGACCGGTCTTTATGCGGAAGGCATGCCCAACTATCCGGCCAGCGGCAACACCGAAGCTGCCATCGAAGTGCTGGATAAGGCAGGGATCATGCCCGATGGCGATGGTGTGCGCGCGTCCTTTACGCTGGATCTGATCCCATACGGGGAAGATTGGCGCCGGGCTGGCGAGTACATGAAACAGGCGCTGTTGCCGCTGGGGATCGAGGTGGATCTGCGTTACGAGGACGTACCAACCTGGATCAAACGCGTCTATGGCGACTATGACTTCCAGATGAACGTCAACTACTTCTACCAGCTGTCCGATCCCGTGCTGGGCGTGCACCGTCACTATGGCACGGATCAGATTCGGCAGGGCACGGCGTTCGTGAACTCCACCCGCTATTCCAACCCCAAGATCGACGAGCTTTTGTCGGCAGGTGCGGTGGAACCCGATGCGGACACCCGCGCGGGCATCTACGAAGAGATCCAGTCCATTCTGGCCGACGAACTGCCAGTGGCGAACATCTTCGAAATGGAGTTCCTGACGGTCTATAACGAGAAGCTCAAAGACCACGCCACCTCGGCGCTGGGGGCATATGGCCCATTTGACCAGGCTTGGATCGACGAGTGATCTGACCCGTTTGGCACCGCCCCCAATCGCGGGGGCGGTGCAACCGAAGTCTTAAGAGGCGCAAACAATGTCCATTGCAGCCCGGCGTGCGCGCTATGTGGTGAAACGACTGCTTCAGGCGATCCCGATCGTTCTGGCCATCGTCATTCTGAATTTTTTCCTGCTGCAATTGGCCGAAGGTGACGCGGTTGACGTGCTCGCAGGCGAGGCAGGGTCCGCAACCCCTGAATATATGGCCGAGCTGAGGGCGAAGTTTGGGCTGGACCAGCCCCTGCCCGTGCAATTGGCGGTCTACCTAAAAAATGTGGTCATGTTTGACCTGGGCTATTCTTTCCGTCACGAGATGCCGGTCAGCGAGCTGATCTTTGACCGTGTCCTGGCGACGTTGCTGTTGATGGTCTCGACCATCCTGTTCGCGGTTGGCTTTGGCATCGTGCTGGGCCTGATCGCGGCCATGGGCCTGAACACCTGGCGCGACACTGCGATTTCGATCCTGTCGCTGATCACCTATGCCACGCCGCTGTTTTGGGTGGGTCTGATGTTGATCGTGGTGTTTTCCTTGAACTTAGGCTGGTTCCCAACCTCAGGGATGGAAAACTTTGCGATGTTCTATGAGGGGTGGGATAGGGTGTTTGACATCGCCCACCATCTGGTGCTGCCCACCATCACCCTGTCGCTGTTCTACCTTGCGCTCTACACCCGTTTGATGCGCGCCTCGATGCTGGAACAGGCGGGGCAGGATTACGTGACAACCGCGCGGGCCAAGGGCGTGACGGAGCGTCGGATTATGTTTGTCCATGTGCTGCGCAACGCGCTGTTGCCGGTGGTGACCATGGCAGGCGTGCAAGTGGGCGCGTTGATCGGCGGCTCGGTCATTGTGGAAAGTGTGTTTGCCTGGCCCGGGCTGGGCATGCTGGCGTTCGAGGCGCTGTTTGCCCGAGATCTCAACTTGCTGTTGGGTATCTTTTTGCTCTCTGCCCTGTTGGTGGTGGCGGTGAACCTGGTGGTGGACATCGTCTACTCGTCCCTCGACCCCCGGATCGAGGTGGGATGACATGACGTTTTGGGCTCTCTTTTCACGCAACAAGGGCGCGGTCGTCGGCCTGGGTATCTTGGCCGTGATCACGGTGATGGCCGCAACCGCCGGCCTGTTTTTCCCGCAAGATCCCTTCAGCCTTGCCGGCAAGCCGATGTCCGGTCCGGGCGAGAACGGGTTTCTGCTGGGCAGTGACAGTTTGGGCCGCGACGTGGCCGCTGGCATTGCCCATGGTGCGAAAACCTCGCTTCTGATCGGGTTGCTGGCCACCTTGGTGGCGGTGCTGGTCGGCGTGGTTATGGGCGCGCTTGCCGGATATTATGGCGGCTGGATCGACAACCTGCTGATGCGGGTGACCGAGATGTTCCAAACCATCCCGTCCTTTGTCTTTGCCATTTTGTTGGTGGCGATCATGAAACCTTCGATCGAAAGCATCGTGATCGCGATTGCCATCGTCTCGTGGCCTGCCGTTGCGCGCCTGGTGCGCGGCGAGTTTCTAAGCCTGCGCAACCGTGAGTTTGTGCAGGCCTGCCACACGCTGGGCATGTCTGATCTGCGCATTATGCTGGTGGAGATCCTGCCAAACTGCCTGTCGCCGGTGATCGTCATCGGCTCGCTGATGGTGGCCACTGCCATCCTGATCGAAAGTGGCCTTGCGTTTTTGGGACTAGGCGATCCCAACATCATGAGTTGGGGTTTTCAAGTGGGGGCAGGGCGCACGCTTTTGCGCTCGGCCTGGTGGGTCTGCACCTTCCCCGGTATTGCCATCCTGCTGACGGTGCTTGCCATCAACCTTGTGGGTGAGGGTATCAATGATGCGCTGAACCCGCGCCTGCGGGAGCGCACATGACCCGACTATTGGACATCACCGACCTGCATGTGGCCCTGCCTGAAAACAGCCAGCGCCCCTATGCGGTCGAGAAGCTGGACCTGCACCTGGACCAGAACGAGATCCTGTGCGTGGTGGGCGAAAGCGGCTCGGGCAAGTCCCTGACCGCCCGCGCGGTGATGGGCCTGCTGCCCAAACCCCATGTGCGCATCGCCAAAGGGGTGGTGTCGTTCAATGGCGAAGATTTGGCCGCCGCCAGCGACGAGCGCTTGCGCCAGATCCGAGGCTCGGACATCTCGATGATTTTCCAAGAGCCGATGACCGCCCTCAACCCGGTTATGACCATCGGTGTTCAGATCGACGAGGTGTTTCGCTTTCACGAAAAGATGCCGGGGCGCGAGCGGCGGGCGCGGGCGTTGCAATTGCTGCGGGATGTCCATCTGCCGGACCCAGAGCAGACGCTGAACGCCTATCCACACGAGTTGTCGGGCGGCCAGCGCCAGCGCGCGATGATCGCCATGGCGCTGGCGCTCGACCCGCAGATCCTGATCGCGGACGAACCCACCACCGCCTTGGATGTAACCACCCAAGCCCAAGTGCTAAAGCTGATCAAGGAGATGCAGGCCGCCCACAATACCGGCGTTCTGTTTATCACCCATGATTTCGGCGTGGTCGCCGATATCGCGGACAGGGTGGCGGTGATGCAAAACGGGCTGTTGGTCGAGACGGGCACGACCGAACAGGTTCTGCGCAGGCCCGAACATCCCTACACCAAATCTCTGATCGCGGCTGTTCCCGATCTGGTGCCGCGCCCCGCCCGGCCCCGCTCGGACGAGACGGTTTTGAAGGTCAACGGCCTGGAAAAGGTCTATCGCAGCGGCGGTGGGATTTTTGGCGGCAAAGAGCGTGTGGTCCATGCGGCCAACAAAGTGACGCTGGACCTTGCGCGGGGCGAGACCCTGGGCATCGTGGGCGAAAGTGGCTCGGGCAAATCGACCGTCGCGCGGTGCATTGTGCGCCTCAATGATGCGGATGCGGGCGAGATTTTGCTGGGCGACGTGGACCTGCGGCCCCTGGGGCGCGCGGCGATGCGGCCCCATCGCTCGAAAATCCAGATGGTGTTCCAAGATCCGTTCGCCTCGCTTAACCCACGGGTGCGGGTGGGCAAAATCATCGCCCAAGGCCCGCTGATGTACGGGGCCACGCCCGAGGAGGCGCGCACCCGCACTTTGGAATTGTTGGAGACGGTCGGGTTGGATGAACGCGCCCATGACCGGTTCCCGCATGAGTTTTCGGGCGGGCAGAGGCAGCGCATCGGCATTGCAAGGGCCCTGGCGTTGGAGCCCGAGATATTGGTGGCAGATGAGCCTGTGTCGGCGCTCGATGTCTCGATCCAGGCACAGATCCTCAAACTGCTGGACGAAATCCGGGATAAGATGAACCTGTCCATGGTGTTTATCACCCATGATTTGCGCGTGGCCGCCCAGGTCTGCGACCGCATCGCTGTGATGCAACGCGGTAAACTGGTCGAGATCGGGCCAACGGGTGCTATGTTTGCCAATCCGAAAGAGCCCTATACCCAAGAGCTTCTGGCCGCCGTTCCCGGGCGGGAATGGTTTGCTAAGGAACCCTCGGCTCGGGCCCAAGTGGGATAAGGGCGCGGTGCGTGCGGCCCAGGACTATCCGTCCGTCGCGTCCCTTGCAGATGGGTATCGTCGGGGCACGCTGCGCCCCAGGGAGGTGGTTGCCCGCCACCTTGCGCGCATCGCCCGGCTCGACCCGCAGCTTGGGGCCTATCAGGCGGTTTATGGGGATGACGCGCTGGAGGCCGCCGACCGGGCGCAAGCTCAATTCGCATCGGGCACGGCGCTGCACCCGTTTCTGGGTGTGCCCTTTGCGCTGAAGGATATCTGCGACCTGGAGGGTCGGATCACCACCGGCGGCAGCTTGGCGATGGCTGATCGCGTCTCGCCCACCACGGCCCTGATCGCCAAGCGACTGTTGGATGCGGGCGCGATCCTGTTGGGAAAGACCAAAACGGTAGAGTGTGCCTTTGGTGGCTGGGGCACCAACCAGCATATGGGCACGCCGTGGAACCCTTGGGATCTGGGCGCACACCGGGTGCCCGGTGGCTCGTCCTCGGGCACCGGGGTGGCTGTGGCCAGTGGCCTTGCGCCCTGTGGGGTGGGCACCGACACAGGCGGGTCCGTGCGCCTTCCCGCGGGGTTTTGCGGGTTGGTGGGCCTGAAGGTAACCGAGGGGCGTTTGCCCAATGATGGTATCCTGCCCCTGTCGCAAACCCTCGACACGCCCGGGCCGCTGGCCCGCTCGGTCAGGGATGTGGCCTGCATGTTTCTGACCATGGACGGGGCCGAGGCCAGCCAGATCCAAGATGCGACCGAGGAACTGGTGGCCCCCCTCTCGCTGGATGGGATGCGCTTGGGCTGCTTGGCGCAAGCTGAGCGTGCGGTGTGTGCCAGCGATGTCTTGCAAGCCTATGATGCGGCCTGCGAAATGTTGCAGGATAGGGGCGCCACATTGGTTCCCTTCGACAGCCCCAATGCCCATGCGACACAGGCCTGCGGGCGGATTATCAGCGCCGAGGCTTGGCACAATCACGGCGCGCTGTTTTCCCAGGCAGACGCGCCGTTGGACGAGGATGTGCGTGCGCGCATGCTCGTGGGTCGCGATATGCGCGCCTCCGAGTATCTGGCAGCGCTCGATTCGCGCGCGCGGGATACCAAGGCCTTTCTGGCGGGGATCGAGGGCCTGGATGCGTTGCTCACACCCAGTATGACCTTAACCGCGCCACGGCGGGACGCGGTTGACCAAAACACCCACCCTGGGCATTTCACCCGTCCGGTGAACTATTTTGGGATGTGCGCGCTGTCTGTCCCCTCTGGCCTTGCCGCAAATGGTCTGCCAACCTCCTTGCAGATCACCGCGCGCGCCCATGCCGAGCGTGTCGCGTTGCGCATCGGGGCCGCGTTTGAGCGGGCCCGAGACCCGTTTGACTATCCGCGTTTGTAGGAAAGCACACCATGGCCGCCCCATCCGATCGGCAGACCTTTGTCACCTCCAGCCATTGGGGCGCGTTCGAGGTGGATGTGGACGGGGGCCGGATCGTCGAGACTAGGCCGTTCGCAGGCGATCCCCGCCCCTCGGCCATCCCGCAGGCGGTTCCGGCCGCTGTGCATCACCATACCCGTGTTGCGCGCCCGCATATTCGCAAAGGCTGGCTGGCCACCCGCGCAGGTGGCAGCCGGGGCAGTGATGCGTTTGTGGCCGTGCCGTGGGACGAGGCGCTGGACATGGTCGCGCAAGAACTGACCCGGGTGTGCAGCACCCATGGCAATGGGGCGATTTTCGGCGGGTCCTATGGCTGGGCTTCAGCGGGACGCTTTCACCACTCCCAAAGCCAACTGCACCGCTTTCTCAACTGCACGGGCGGGTATGTGGCGTCCTATGGCAGCTATTCCACCGCCTGTGCGATGGCGATCATGCCCCATGTGTTCGGGGTGGACTTCATGAAGTTTGTCTATGAGCACCAGGATGGCTGGGACACGATTGCCGCGCACACGCGCACCTTGGTGATGTTTGGGGGGATCAACCCCAAGAACTCTCAGGTCAGCATGGGCGGTGTCACCGAACACGAGAGCGAGGATTGGCTGAGGCGCTTTGTAGAGGCAGGCATTGATTGCGTGAACATCGGGCCCCAGCGCACGGATGCGCCGCCGGGCTGTCGGTGGCTGCCAACCAAACCAGGCTCGGACACTGCGTTGATGATGGGGCTTGCCCACACGCTATGGACCGAAGGGCTGGCGGATCATGGGTTTCTGGAACGTTGCACCGTGGGGTTCGAGCGCTTCTTGCCCTATCTGCTGGGCGAGGTGGACGGTCAGCCAAAGTCGCCTGCTTGGGCGGCCCCGTTGTGCGGTGTGCCGGAAGGCGAGATCCTGGCGCTCGCCCGGAAAATGGCCGCAGAGCGGACGTTTATCACCGTCGCGTGGTCTTTGCAGCGCGCCCAACACGGCGAGCAACCCTATTGGATGTCCGTGGTGCTGGCCGCGATGCTGGGCCACATTGGGCTGCCCGGCGGCGGGGTTGGCTATGGCTATGGGGCCATCGGTGGGGTTGGCAAACGCTTTAAGGGGCTGCGCGGTGTGACCCTGTCCCAAGGCACCAATCCGATCAAAACCAGGATCCCCGTCGCCCGCATAGCGGATATGCTCAATACGCCTGGCGCTGCCTATGATTTCAATGGTGCGAGGTGCATCTATCCCGATATCCGCTTGGTCTATTGGGCGGGGGGCAATCCCTTCCACCACCACCAAGAGCTGCACAAGCTGCACGCCGCCTGGCAGCGGCCCGAGACGATCATTGTGCACGAGCCTTGGTGGACCCCCACAGCCAAGCGCGCGGACATCGTTCTGCCCGCCACAACGCCCTAT
Organism: Pseudomonadota bacterium; assembly: GCA_039821665.1. Taxonomy (GTDB): domain Bacteria; phylum Pseudomonadota; class Alphaproteobacteria; order Rhodobacterales; family Rhodobacteraceae; genus CANLSM01. The sequence continues at coordinate 1,813 of JBCBNR010000008.1, read as the reverse complement.
GAGCGCGAGGATATCGGCCGCTCGAACATCGACGATTACCTGTTCTACATGCCCAAGCTAATCCCGCCCCAGGGTGAGGCGCGGGATGATTATAGCATCCTGTCCGCCCTTGCTGGGCGCTTGGGGGTGGAGGATGCGTTTACCGAAGGCCGCACCGCTGCTGAATGGATCGCCCATCTTTACGAAGGGTACCGGGACGGTGCTGCGCAAACGGGTATCGATGTGCCGAGCCTGGCAGAGTTGAAAGAGCGCAACTGGGTGCGCCTGCCCCTAAAGGAAGAGGGCCCGAACCAAAGCCTTTTGGCCCCGTTTCGCGAAGATCCCGACAAGGCGCCGTTACCCACCCCGTCAGGTAAGTTGGAGCTTTATTCGGAAACGGTCGCAGGTTTTGGCTATGAGGATTGCCCTGGCCATCCGATCTGGCTGCCGCCCCAGGAGTGGCTGGGTGCCGCCAGTGCCACCTATCCCTTGCATCTCGTCTCGCCCCAACCCGCCGACAAGTTGCACAGCCAAATGGAAAGCGCTTTGGCAGAGGTGGAGGGTGCCCGCCCGGAGACCCTGGCCCTCCATCCCCAAGACGCGGACGCGCGCGGGATCAGCACGGGCGATCTGGTGCGAGTTCTCAATGGCCGCGGCGCTGTACGTGCCCGCGCACTGGTCACGCAAGAGATCCTGCAAGGCGTCGTCTCGCTGCCCACGGGGGCGTGGTATGGCGATCCGGGCGAGAATATCGACCCCCATGGAAATGTGAACGTGCTGACCCGTGATGTGGGCACCTCGCGCCTGGGCCAGGGCTGTTCGGCCCACACCGCCCTGGTGGAGGTGGAGCGGCTTTAGCGCTGGCCCGGCTCGGCGATGCTGGGCGCACCGAAGGCCGCTTCGACCACTTTGCCAGCGCGCAGCACGATATCTTCACGAAAGCGACCCGCGACCAGTTGCACACCGTTGGGATGTGTGCCGGCCATGCCGGTCGCAACGCTGAGCGCGGGCATACCCATCACCGGCAAAGCGCGTTGGGTCAGTTGTGCCTCATAGACTCGCTGGAACGCCGCCTCGGAGCGGATGTCCAGATGCTGCTCGAACGGCAACTCACCCGACATGGGGCAGATCATCAGGGGGTATTGCGCAAAGAACTGTTCCCAGGCGCGAATAAGGGCGGAGCGGCGTTTGAGCGCGTGCATCACCCGCTCTAGGTCGATCGGGCCCACATCGCGGCACATTTGATCATAGACAAACTGCGCCTCGGCATCGCCCTCGTCAGCCATGGCGGTGCCGGCGGCGAAGACCGTCTCTGCCATCCACAGGATGGTATTGATGTCCGCGGCTTCACGCAGGGGTGGGCAGGGCACCTCGTCTATCTGCCAGCCAGCGTCTTGCAGGGCGCGTGCGGCACCCAACAGCGCGTCTTGCACTTGCGTGGCAACGGCCAAACCTTCGGGCGCAAGGCATAGGGCCGCGCGCGGGACCACCGGATCACCGGCAAGTGGGGCGGGGACGCTCCACGGGTCGTGTGGGCTGGTGCCGGACATGGCGTGCAAGGCCAGGTCGATATCCTCGATGCTGCGTGCAAGCGGACCCGAGACGGCCATCACTTGGCCCCCGATGAAACGATCGCCGCCGGTGGCGTTGAAGGTGGGCACTCGGCCAAAACTGGGTCGCAGACCATGCACGCCGCAGGCATAGGCCGGATAGCGGATGGAGCCTGCGATGTCCGTGCCATGGCCGATGGCGCAAAGCCCTGCCGCCACCGCAGCCCCTGCCCCCCCGGACGAGCCACCGGGCGTCAGTTCTGGGTTGCGTGGGTTCAGGGTCA
>JBCBNR010000007.1:0-19483 GCA_039821665.1 Pseudomonadota bacterium | reverse complement strand
ACAAACCCTCGCCTATCTCCGCGCCCAGCGTGACCGCGTGCCTGAGCCGCCCGAGGATCGCCCCCACGCCCCCAGTTTTACCATGCCCCCGGGCGGGCCGATCACCCCGGACACGGCCGCCTTGGCCGCCGACGACCCGACCCAAGCGGCCCTTCATGAGGAGGCGCGGCGCAAGACCCGCCGTCTGATCACAATCATCGGCAACAGCAACCAGCATGCGGTGCTGCGCGATGATGCTATGGCCTATGCCCAGGTCATCGACCCGCCGGAAACGGACATCGTGGCCGACCTCCTTCTGTCGCGCTTCAACACCCTGCGCCATGCGTTGGAAGCCCACCAAGCGCACAGCGCCCAAGATCACATTGACGCCCTGCCCGAGGCCATTGCCCGCGCCCTTCAAGACCTGATCGAGACCCACGGTCTTTACGCCCTTGGCAAACCCGGCATGGCCGAGGCCGAGGCCCGGGCGCGCGAGATCCTGCAGGGACCAGCGAAGCCGGAGGCTATCGAGCCGATCCGCGACATCGCGGACAGCATTGGCTTTCATCAAGAGGTGGCCACGCCAGAGGCCACAGCGCCTTTGCAAGCCGACGCCAAAACCGCCGATCCCAGCACGCCCTCGGGCCGCATGGCCCTGGGCCGGGCGGGCAATTCCATCTTCAACATGCTCGGGGCGGTGGCGCGTTTAGGGTGGACAGTGATGAAAGCAGGTACAAGCCTGACCGCAGGTTCGATATTAGGCCAAGCCATCCCGGGCTGGCTCAAGGCCAACCAATCCCTGATCGAGCTCTATTTCGCCGCCTATATCGGCGCCGTCCCCGCCTGGTTCACCTGGCTCATGTCGCTTCTGTGAGTCGGCCCCGGGTCAAGGTCCGAGCGCAGGCGCAGCCGAGCGAGCGGCCTTTACGTGGGGGCGACTCGCATCCCACGATAGATCTGGCGCATTCAGGGCAAACCTGCCCCTGAACCGCCTCTCAGCAAAAACCCCAACACCTCACCGAACACCCTCGCCCTCGTCCTCAACCCACGCCGAAGCCGTCCGTGGCAACGCGGGGCGCAGGGGCCTCAATGGCCCCAAGCCACGCCCCCCATCTCTGCCCCCAAGCCGCAGCGCGCGCCCACTTCCCAAGGGTCAGCCCCTGCGATAGCCTCAGACCATGACCCAGCCCAACATCCTCATTTTTATGGTGGACCAGCTCAACGGCACGCTTTTTCCCGACGGGCCCGCGCCGTGGCTGCACACCCCCAACCTCGCACGGCTGGCTCAACGCTCCGTGCGCTTTGCGACCACCTACACCGCCTCGCCCCTTTGCGCGCCGGGACGGGCGAGCTTTATGTCCGGCCTCAGGCCCCAAAAGACCCGGGTCTACGACAACGCCGCCGAGTTTGCCTCTGACATCCCCACCTACGCCCACCATCTGCGCCGGGCGGGGTACCGCACGTGCCTGTCAGGCAAGATGCATTTCGTGGGCCCTGACCAGCTGCACGGGTTTGAGGAGCGTTTGACCACCGACATCTACCCCGCCGATTTCGGCTGGACGCCGGATTATCGCCATCCGGGCGAGCGTATCGATTGGTGGTATCACAACCTCAGCTCGGTCACCGGTGCGGGCGTGGCCGAGACCACAAATCAGATGGAATATGACGACGATGTCGCCCACCAAGCGATCCAAAAGATTTATGAATTTTCCCGTGGCCTCGATGCCCGGCCCTGGTGCCTGACGGTCAGTTTCAGCCATCCCCACGACCCCTATGTGGCCCGCAGGCGGGACTGGGACCTATACGAGGACTGCCCGCATCTGATGCCGCGCACGCCTGCGCTGGATTATGGGGATCATGACCCCCATTCAAAGCGGCTTTTGGATGCCAATGATTGGCGCAGCTACGAGCTTTATGAAAGCGACATCCGCCGCGCCCGGCAGGCCTATTTTGCCAACATCACCTATCTTGATCGCAAAATAGGCGCGTGCCTGCAAACATTAGAGGACACGCGGCAGGACGCCATCATTGTCTTTCTATCGGACCATGGCGACATGCTGGGCGAACGGGGGCTGTGGTTTAAGATGAGCTTTTTCGAAGGCTCCGCCCGGGTCCCCTTGATGATCGCAGCGCCGCAGCTTGCGCCCCAGACCATCCGCTCGCCCGTGTCCACGCTGGATGTCACGCCGACCCTTTGCGCGCTGGCGGGCGTGGACCTGCAAGAGGTTGCCCCATGGGTTGACGGTGAGAATTTGGTGCCCCTCGCCGAAGGGCACGCGCGCACGGCGCCTGTGATGATGGAATATGCGGCCGAAGGGTCCAATGCGCCCCTGGTGGCCTTGCGCGATGGGCCGTGGAAATACATCCGCTGCGCGTTGGACCCCGACCAGTTGTTCAACCTCGACACCGATCCGTCAGAGCAGATCAACCTGGCCACTGACCCTGCATATGCCGATACCCTTGGCGCCCTGCGCCAAACCTCGCAGGCGCTGTGGGACCTGGATCTTTACGATGCGCAAGTGCGCGAAAGCCAGGCCAGGCGCTGGGTGGTCTACGAGGCCTTGCGCAACGGCGCATACTATCCCTGGGACTACCAACCGTTGCAAAAAGCCTCCGAGCGGTTCATGCGCAATCACCTGGACCTAAATACGCTTGAACAGCGCCAACGCTTTCCAAGGGGCGAATGATGCGGGCAGATTATGTGGTGGCCGGGGCAGGATCAGCAGGGTGCGCAATCGCCTATAGGCTGACCCAAGCCGGGTATTCGGTGATGATCATCGAGGCGGGCGGGTCCGACACCAGCCCGCTGATCCAGATGCCGGCCGCTCTGAGTTACCCCATGAACATGGCACGCTATGACTGGGGGTACCGCTCCGAGCCGGAGCCGCATTTGGGCGGGCGCAGGCTCGCCTGTCCACGGGGCAAGGTCATTGGGGGATCATCTTCGATTAACGGGATGGTCTATGTGCGCGGGCACGCCCATGACTATGACCATTGGGCCGAAAGCGGGGCCGAGGGTTGGGCCTATGCGGATGTCTTGCCCTATTTCAAACGGATGGAGAGCTGGGACAGCGGCGGGCATGGCGGCGATCCTGCCTGGCGCGGCAGCGATGGCCCTTTGCACGTGACCAGAGGCCCCCGAGAAAACCCGCTGTTCAAAGCCTTTGTGGAGGCTGGCGCGCAGGCCGGTTATCAGGTCACCGACGATTACAACGGGCAGCAACAGGAGGGTTTTGGCCCGATGGAACAGACCGTCCATCAGGGCCGCCGCTGGTCCGCGGCGAACGCCTATCTCAAACCCGCCATCCGCAGCCCCCATGGCCGCTTGGTGCGTGGCCGCATCCGCCGTATCGCGTTTGAGGGCACCCGCGCGGTCGGGGTAGAGGTCATGCGCGGCGGGCGTTTGGATGTGATCGAGGCGCGGCGCGAGGTGATCCTTGCCGCTGGTTCTATCAACTCGCCACAGATTTTGATGCTGTCGGGCATCGGTCCTGCGGCCCATCTGGCCGAGCATGGGATCGACCTGCGTGCGGATCGGCCCGGCGTGGGGCAGAATTTGCAGGATCATTTGGAGCTTTATATCCAGATGGCCGCGTCCCAGCCCATCACGCTGTACAAGCACTGGAACCTGGCCTCAAAAGCCAAGATCGGGCTGGAATGGCTGCTGACCAAATCCGGCTTGGGCGCGTCGAACCAGTTTGAAAGTGCGGCGTTCATCCGCTCGGGCGCGGGCGTGTCCTATCCCGACATTCAGTATCACTTCCTGCCCATCGCCGTGCGCTATGACGGCCAAGCCGCGGCGGAGGGGCACGGGTTCCAGGCGCATGTGGGCCCCATGCGCTCGGCCTCTCGCGGGGCGGTGACGTTGGCCAGTGCCGACCCTGACTCCGCCCCCAAGATCCAGTTCAACTACATGTCCCATCCCGAGGATTGGGAGACGTTTCGCACCTGTATCCGCCTGACCCGAGAGATCTTTGCCCAAGATGCGTTTGCGCCTTACGTCAAACACGAGATCCAGCCAGGCGACGCGGTGCAAAGCGATGCGGAACTTGATGCGTTCATCAAGGAGCACGCGGAAAGCGCCTATCACCCCTGCGGCACTTGCCGGATGGGCAAGAGCGATGATCCCCTGGCAGTGGTCGATCCGGAGTGTCGCGTGATCGGGGTCGAGGGCCTGCGGCTTGCAGACAGTTCCATCTTTCCCCGCATCACCAACGGCAATCTCAATGGACCCTCCATCATGGTGGGCGAAAAGGCGGCGGATCACATTCTAGGTCACCGCCTCCCGTCCTCCAACGCGCAGCCTTGGGTGCATCCGAATTGGAAAACCGCCCAGCGCTGACTGCCGTTTCGTATAGGTGTCATAGAAGTGTCACAGGTGCTGTGCTGTAACAGCGGCCAGTGACTGGGGGAAAATCATGTTCAAATACCGCTTAACCGGCAGTGCTTTGCTGGCAGTTGCAACCACTGCGTTGGGAACCACGCTTTTTGGCACAGCGGCGCTGGCCACCTGTTCCGATTTCTCGCCTGGCGGCAACGACACTGTGACCTGTTCGGGCACGATCACCGACGAGATTGACGATGGCTCGGACGGGGTGACGATCAACATTCTACCCGGCACCGATTGGACCGTCAGCAAACCTGACACCCGCGCCATCGACATCGGCGACAGCGCCAAGGTGAATGTCCAGGCGGATGCGACCGATGGCAAAGCGAAGGTAGAGGCCACGGATGCGGATGCGATCCGGGTCGACAAGGGCACCGCAACCGATCCTTCCATTGTAACCAATGACGGCAACATCATTGGCGGCAGCGACGGTGTGCAGGGCAAGGATTACCTGGTCGTCAACAACAATGCTGGCGGCACAATTACAGCTGCGAAGAACGGGGTGGAGGCGGAAGGCCGCGACAACGTGACGGTGACCAATTTTGGTCTGATCGACGCAGCCGCAAAAGGCATCCGCGCGCGCCCCGATGGCGCTGATGGCGGCAGCGACAATACCCTGGTTAACGTTGGCACGGTGCGGGCAGGCACCGAAGGGTTCGAAGCGGGCGATACGGCCACTGTGGTCAATACCGGGTTGATCGAGGCGGGCGAGGATGCTGTGCAGGTCGGCAATGGCGCGGACATCCAAAACCTCGCCGGTGGTGTGATCCGTTCCAACGGTTTGTTCGACCCGGATGAGGGCAAGATGGTGGGCGACGCCATCGATATGGACAGCGGCACCGTCTATAACGAGGGCGAGATCCTCAGCGCGGTTGACGCAGCGATTGACTTTGATGGCAACGAGACGGGCATCGGCGAGATCATCAACACCCAGACCGGGGTCATCCGGGGCGCCCAGGGCATCACGGTCGAAAAAGGTCCGGTGGAACCGGCAAATGTCTCGGCCCAGATCATCGAAAACTACGGGGTGATCGAGGCCACAAACGGCCTCGCCCTAGACCTCGGCTTGGGGGATGACGCCTACACCCACGGGGCCACCGCCATGATCATCGGCGGGGCCGATTTTGGCGGAGGCGAGGATATCTTGGATGTCAAAGGCGGGGCCATGGGTGCCTTGGGCGGCGCGAGCCTGGCCACCTTTGACGGCGGCGCGGACACCGACACAGTGCTTTTGGAAGACTATGCGCTGACAGACGTGTCCTTCACCACAGAGGCAGGGGGCACCGTGTTGATGTCCTTGATGAACGGAGGAAGCCAAAGCCTGACCGCACGCCTGTTGAACTGGGAGAATGCCGTGATCGGGCAAACCACCTATAGCATTGCAAGCCTGGCAACCGTCACCCCGGTGCCCTTGCCTGCAGGTGTTCTGCTGCTCGGCTCGGCCCTGTTTGGTTTGGGCGCACTGCGCGCCCGACAAAAAGTCGTCTGACGTTCAGGCGGCGCGCAGGCGGGATTGATAGCGCGGGGCGTCAAGCGCGACCGCCTGCCACTGGGCCTGGGGCATGCGCCGGGCCTGGTCCGCACTGATCTCCACCTCGTCGATGCCCACGGCGAGGGCTGCGCGGAACTGATCGACCAAAATATGCCCGTGTGCGCGGATGCACCCCCGATAGCCCAAATGCCGCAACCGACGGGCCAGCGAGAAGCCGCGCCCATCGGCGGATGTGGCGAACGGAATGATCACAAGGTCCACACGCTCGAACCAAGGCACCAGATCGAAGGGGTCGCTGTCCGGGGACAGCACGATGGCAAAGGGGCTTTCGGGCAGGTCTTGGCCGTCCCACAGGGCCGAAAAGGGGAAGTGCTGGCCCTGATACGTCTCCTCCACAAAGCCGGTTTTTGTGATGATCTGGGTCATGGTTGGACGCTCCACTCAGAATCTTTGGGGTTTGGGGGTCATGCCGCCTTGCGGTCAGCCTTGCCGTAAAGGGCGGTTTTGAAAGGCTCCAACCCCAGGCGGCGATAGGTGTCGAGGAAGCTTTCGGATGCCTCCTCGCGCAGGTCCAGATAGGCCGCGATCAGGCGCTCTACCGCTGGCACAATCTCGTCATAGGCAAAGCCGGGGCCTGTTCGGTCACCGATCACCATCGTCTCGGTCCCGTCGCCACCCAGGGTCAACTGATAGCTTTCCACCCCAGCCTTATCGAGGCCTAGGATGCCGATATGCCCCACATGGTGGTGGCCACAGGCGTTGATGCACCCAGAGATTTTGATCTTAAGCGGGCCAATGTCGTGCTGGGCGTCCAGGTCGGCAAAGGCCGTGCTGATCTGCTGAGCAACGGGGATAGAGCGGGCGGTGGCCAGCGCGCAGTAATCCAGGCCGGGGCAGGCAATGATGTCCGAGACCAGGCCGATATTTGCCGTGGCCAGCCCTGCCGCCTTAAGTGCGTGGTAAAGCGTTGGCAGGTCCGCATTGTGCACATGGGGCAGGATCACGTTCTGTTCGTGGCTGATGCGCAGCTCGTCATACCCATAGGTCTCCGCCACATCAGCCAGCACGCGCATCTGGGCCGCACTTACATCGCCCGGGGTTTGCCCAATGGCCTTGGTCGAGACCGTGACGATGCTGTGATCGGGGCGCTTATGCATGGCCAGATTGGTGTCGCACCACGAACGGTAGCCCGCGTCTTGCGGGGCAGCGCCCAGCGGTTTATCGGCCCAACGGGGTGGCGCAAAGGCTGCCTCGATCCGCTTGATGTGCGCCCGATCCATGGCCGGCAGGACGCGGATGTTGCGGGCAAACGCCGCCTCCACCTGCGCGCGCAGCGCATCGATCCCCGTCTCGTGCACCAGGATTTTGATGCGGGCCTTGTATTTATTGTCCCGTCGGCCCGAGAGGTTGTAGACCTGCAAAACCGCTTCAAGGTAATCCAGCAAATCGGCCTTGGGCAGAAACGTGCGCAACACTTTGCCCACCATAGGGGTACGGCCCAAACCGCCGCCTACGATCACCCGATAGCCCGGCGCGCCTTGCCCATCGCGCACCAAACGCAGACCGATGTCATGGGCAAAGATGACCGCGCGGTCCGCCTCGCTTCCGGTGACGGCCACTTTGAATTTGCGCGGCAGATAGGCGAACTCGGGATGGTCGGTTGACCACTGCCGAATCAATTCGGCCGTCGGGCGGGGGTCTTCGACCTCGTCCCACGCGGCCCCGGCGAAGTGGTCGGCGGTGACGTTGCGAATGCAGTTGCCCGAGGTTTGGATCGCATGCATGGACACGTCCGCCAACGCGTCGAGGATGTCGGGCACATCGCGCAACTTGGGCCAGTTGAACTGAATGTTCTGGCGAGTGGTGAAATGGCCATATCCTTTGTCCCAACGCTCCGCGATAAAGGCCAGCTGGCGCATCTGCGCGCTGTTGAGCGTGCCGTAAGGGATCGCCACCCGCAGCATATAGGCGTGCAGTTGCAAGTAGAGCCCGTTCATCAGGCGCAGGGGCTTGAACTCGTCTTCTGTCAGGCTGCCATCCAGACGGCGGGCGACTTGGCCGCGGAACTCGGTCACCCGGGCGCGCACGAAAGCCTCGTCAAACTGGTCGTAGCTGTACATGCTCACACACCTTTCAATTCGGCTTGGCGCCCGTGGAAATAGTTGGAGGGGCCGCGGGTGCGGAATGCCTCGCGGAAATGGGTGGGTTGGGGGCCTTCAGGCGTAAGTGCCACGTCAGTCAGCACCGCACCCACGGTTTGAAGGGGGGTGCCATTGGCGGCCGTTAGCAGGGCTTCGGCCTCTTGCGCGGTCCGGGCCACTTGCGCTTTGGCAAGGTCACGGACCCACGCACCGTTGGCAAAGTAGATCACATCCCCCTCCAGCAGATCGTTGGAGGTTGCCACCTGGGGGGTAAAACTGCGCGGCATCAAAGCGCCTCCTCTAACTTGGGGATATGGGCCATGGCCTGTCGGGGGGAGAGGCCGAGCATCAGGACAGCGGGTCCAGATTGCTCTGCCTGCGACAAAGCGTCAGGCAGCTGTAACAGCGTGGTGGCGATGATCTTCTGATCAAGGCGCGACGCGTTAAACCCGGCAGTCACAGGTGTGCTGTCGTCGGCCCCAGGCATCAACAAGCGCCCGCGCAAAAACTTTGCCGCCCGCAGGCCCATATAGATCGCGGCCACAGCACCGGGCGTGCTGAGCCCCCGCCAGTCCGCGGCGGCAAAGCCGTTCATGTCATGGGCGGTGATCAAGCGCAGCTCGCGGTTGCGGCCCCGCTTGGTCAGGGCGCACTTCAGCGCCGCCGCGGCAGAGGAGGCGGCCGTGATCCCCGGCACGATCTCAAACGAAATGCCCGCCGCGTCCAGCGCGTCCATCTCCTCATCCAACCGGCCAAAAATCGACGGATCGCCAGATTTAAGCCGCACCACCTGGGAGGTGCTTCCATGGGCGACCATCAACGCGCAAATCTGATCTTGGGGCATAGAGGGGCCATAGGCGGTTTTGCCCACATCGATCAGGGTCGCCTCGCGCCGGGCGAGTTCAAGGATCGCAGGCGGAACCAAGCGGTCATGGAGCACCACATCCGCCTCGTGCAACAGGCGCCGGGCCTTAAGGGTCAGCAATTCCGGATCCCCTGGGCCGGTGCCGACCAGGGACACGTGGCCCGTTCGCGGCACATCCGCCAAGGCGTCTTCGGCCAGGTCCACCAGGGCGCTGTGCGCGGCCTCGGCCCCACCTGCTCGGTGGGCACGGGGGCCATGTTCGAAATAGAAGCGCGACCAGAAATCCCGTCGCGCGCGCCCATTTGGCAGTTTGGCCGCAATAGGCCGGAAGGCTTGACCGATCCGCGCGAGTGCGCCCAGGCTTGTGGGCAGGCGTTCCTCCAGATCAGCTTTGATCCGCCGGGCCAGTACGGGGGCCGCCCCTTCGGTGCCAATGGCCACCGTCACCGGGTCGCGATCGACGATGGCCGGCGTGATAAAGGCGCTGTCCTCAAGATTGTCGACGATGTTGGTCAGCGCGCCCGCAGCTTTGCCAATGGCCACGGCGCGGGCGTCAAGGGTGGCGTCCTCTTGGGCGGCATAGAGCATGGCCGCACACAGGGCATCGCCCAGGCCAATCTCGCGCGCAACCAAGGTCAGTTTGCCTTCAGCCGCCCAGCCCTTGATCTGATCCACAGGTTGCGCGCCATAGACCACAATGCGGGCGTCCGTCTTGAGCAACAGGCGCAGTTTGGCCACGGCACACTCGCCCGCGCCTGCCACAATAACCCGGCGCCCCTCGACCTTCAGGAAAACAGGAAAATGACGCATCTGACGCTCCTTTGCGTCAGAGATTAGAATTTCTTCCTATGCCAGGGAAGATACCACCGATAACTTGGGAAAAACATCCAGCTTTCCAGATCAGGCCACCGCGCCGTTCCAGCGCCCCTTGCCATCGGAGAATGGGGTTCGTATCGGCGTTGACCTTTGGGAGATCCGCCCCGTTACCCCAGCACGGAAAAGCTGCTTTCCTGGTTGATCTCGCGCTTTCGTGAGTAGAATCCGACGTCAATCTCCACCCCGATATAGGGCAGCTGCAGGGCCATCGGGTCCACATCGTGGTCACGTCCGCCCTCGCAATACTCGATAAGCGCGGCCATCATCTTGCCCGCAATCGGTGCGTTCTTGTACTGGTTGCCGGAGGTGCCGCAGGCCATGTAATAGCCGCCCAGCGAGGTTTTGTCGTAGATCGGGATCCAGTCCGTCGAGGCGTCGTACAAATCCACCACGCCGCGCATTTGCGATGGGATGCCCAAGGATGGCACACGCTGACCATAGCGCAGGGCTTGGGTGCGCCACTGCTCGGTAAAGTCGCGGTCATAATCTTGGTCGTTTTCGGCCCATTGGTGCGGATCGCATTCAGGATCCTCTGAGCCCACAAGGATGTTGTTGCCATGCTCGGGCCGAATATAGCAGCCGATGTCGCTGTCCGAGACGACCATTCCTTGGGTTTCAAAATCAAAGCTCTTGGGGCTGGGCACATGCACCACCTCTTGGCGCAAGGGGCGGGTGGTGATCGTCATCTCCTCCACCACACCGGCCATGGCGTTCACCGCGGCCGAGCCGGGGCCCGCCACATTGACCACAATAGGGGCATGGATCTCCTCGCCCGTGGACAAGCGCACGCCTTTGACTTGGCCAGACTGAGACAAGATCTCGGTCACTTCGACGCCCATCCGGGTTTGTGCGCCGCGCAGTTCCGCCGCGCGGGCAAGGTTCTGGGACGAAAACGCAGGGTCGGTCACATAGCCCCCGTTGGGCCAGAACACCGCACCTTGCAGATGCCCGCCCGTGGGCTCGCCGAACCCGTCTTGGTCCGGGCGCTTGGGTGGGGTGTATTTGTCCAGCGCATAGATCGGCAGCGCATCAAGGATCTGCTCGGGCGTCCATTCCTCGCACGGGCAGTTCAACGCGCGGGAGTTTTCCAGATGCTTGACCAGGTGGCCATTGGCCTGCGTTTTCATCACCAGGCACCCGGTTTCGCGAAACTGTGCGACCTCCTCGCCCTCCGGCAGGCCCAGATACTCCTTCCAATCGCGCCAATAATGGTACCCCTCCCAGGCAAAGGCGGTGCCATCAAAGGTAGAATAATGCATGCGGATGATCGCGCAGGAGCCCGCGGTAGAGCCTTGGCCGATCACCCGGTTGCGATCCAGGCTGAGGGGTTTGATCCCCATCTTTGCAAGTTCAAACGCGATGGCCGAGCCGATCACGCCCGTGCCAATGATGATGGCGTCAGGACTGTTCGTCATGTCTCTCTCCAACTTGCTGACGGGCGAACGCCGCAAAGGCGGCCAGGTCGGGCGCTGTCGGGTCTTGCCCGGAAAAGCACGCGACGTAATAGGGGTTAAGGGTGATGCGCCGTTCCATCGGCTCGTTCAACTCGGCCGCGTTGTAACCGATCTGCATATAGTAAAGGACCCGCGCCCGGACCAACGCATCCGTTGGGGCATACCCGTAGCGCGCGAACATCTCTTGCAGCGCGTCCAGACGCCGCGCATCGGACGCATCCAGCGCGGCCCGCACGCTTTCATCGCGCCGCGCCCAGTCGCGAATGGCAAAGTCAAGCGGGGTGTGAAACGTGTCTTGGGACACGAAGCACTTGAAAACATTGCAAATGGCCGCCGTGATGTTGGCCGCAGGCGCCTGCGCTTGGGCAACGAGGGCTGCGGTATTGGTCGCCTCCCACTCCTCCAACAGGGCATCCAACAAATCCTGGCGGTCGCGGAAATACCAATAGAAGGACGAGCGGGAGACGCCAAGCTGCGCGCCCAAAAGGGCCACCTTCACCTGCTCCTCTCCGGCGGTGATCAGGGCATGGCGGGCGGCGTCCATCCACGTCTCGCGGGTGGCTTTTACGTGCTCGTGCGCTGTCATCCGCTCTCAGGCGGTGCGCCGCCTGCCTCGGTCCGGGTGGCGATATAGCGGTGCAGCGCGTCGACGCGGGTGGCATCGAGGCTGGGGCGCGCGTCCTTGGCCAAAATCTCTTTCCAGATGCGGGTGGCGCGGGTGGTGGCATCTTGTGCGCCCCGCTCCTCCCATGTGCCGAAATTGGCGTATTCATGCACCAAGGGCGGGTAGAACGCGGTGTTGTACCGCTCCATCGTTTGCGGCGTGGCAAAGAAATGCCCGCCCGGCTCCACGGTGGCGAGCGCGCCGTCAAAGCCGATCTCGTCCGCGCCGGCTTGCGCGCCTGCGCACAGCTCGGCAATCATGTTGAGCACTTCGACATCCGTGACCAGTTTCTCGTAGGATACGGTCAAGCCCCCCTCCAACCACCCGGCGGAGTGGATCATCACGGTGGCCCCCGCCATCAGGCAGCCCCACAGGCCAAACTGGTTTTCGTTGGCGCCTTGCACATCGCCCAAATTCGACGCAGAGCCCGCCGCACAGCGCCAAGGCAAGTCGAGCAGTCGTGCCATCTGGCCCGCCGCAAGGGAGGCCTGAAAATGGGCGGGCGTGCCAAAGGCAGGCGAGCCGGACTTCATATCCACGTTCGATGTGAACGTGCCATAGCACATGGGTGCGCCAGGGCGGGCCAACTGGCCCAGGGTGATCGCGGCCATCGCTTCGGCGTGGCTGAGCGTGATGGCGCCAGCCACCGTGATCGGTGCCATCGCCCCCATCAACGTGAAGGGCGTGATGATCGACATTTGCCCTGCGCGCGCGAAATCCAGGATGCCTTGTGCCATCGGCACGTCCAGCATGCGCGGGCTGTTGGTGTTGATGATGGTGTAGCACTGCGGGTTGGCCTGGAACGCCGCCTCCTCCAGCCCCCGAAACGCGCGCAGCATCTCGAAACACTCGCGCACCTGGGGCGTGCCGCGCGCGTAGACAAAGGGAAACTTGTCGCTCAGCGTCAGCTGCGCCTCGGTCATAAAGTAGTGGCGCAGGTGGATGGGGATGTCCTGGGGCTCCACCACCGGGGGGACCATGTGCAGAACGTCAAAGGCTTGGGTCAGTTGGACCAGCTCGCGGTAGTCTTGGCCGCGCCCGGGCCTGCGCCCGCGCTCCAAATCCGTCGCATGGGGGGCCGCGGCCCCGGGCTGAAAGACGATTGCACCGGGTTCCACCAGAACATCGCGCGCGGGCACCCCGCCTTTGCACAGGAACGAGCGGGGGGCCTTGGCCAACGCGGCCTCCACCACATCGCGGCCCAGATACACCATGTCGCCCTCGACCCTGGCACCGGCAGCCTTGTAGAGCGCCACAGCCTCGGGCAGGAGCACCTTCATCCCCAGCTCTTCAAGGGTGCGCAGGGCGGTGTTGTGCATGTCCGCGATTTGATCGTCGGAAAACACCTTCATGGGCGGGAACGGGTTGCGAAGACGTCCGTAATTGATCCCTCGGGACGGGGCCGGCGGCGTGTCGCCTCCCCCGCGCCTGCGCCGCGTGCGGGTTTGGGTAGGGGCCTCCGTCAAAACCGCATCGCCGCACCAGCGGGGTCGTAGGGCGAGGGTGCTATGACCTTCGCCTGCCGCTCCACGCCCACAACATGCACGGACAGATCCGTGCCCGGCTCGGCCAGCTCGCTGTCCACCAGCGCCATGGCAAGCGACGTCCCCAGCGTGTGCCCGTAGCCGCCGGAGGTGACGAAGCCGACCTTTTCGCCGTCCTTCCATACCGGCTCGAACCCGCTGGCATCTGCACCATTGGCCTGGATGGCCAAGGTCACAAGGCTGCGCGCGGGCCCGTTTCCGTCCCGTTCCAGGATCGCGGCCTCGCGGCCCACGAAATCGCCCTTATCCCAGGCGATCCAACGGTCCATCCCGGTCATGCCCGGCGTGTAGCCTTGGGTGAATTCCGCCGACCAGATGCCAAAGCTCTTTTCCAGGCGCAGCGACAGCAGCGCGTTGAACCCGTATTCGGTAATGCCGCTTTCGGCCCCTGCGGCCAGCAACGTCTCGCGCAAGGTGATGTGCTCGGACATCTTGCAGTGGATCTCATAGCCCAGCTCGCCCGAGACCGAGATCCGCCCGACCTTCGCGCGGATCATGCCGATATCCAGCGTCCCGCAACCCATAAAAGGCAGATCACGCGCGCTTTCATTCAAACGCTCCATCACCTCAAGCGATTTGGGGCCGGCCAACGAGAAGCCCACGCTCTCGTCGCCCAGGTCGCGCACCTGCACACCATCGTCCATATGGTCGTTGAACCAACGCATATGCCAGCGGCGCAAGTAATAGCTGCCCATGATCCACCAGGTGCCGTCGCCCCAGTTGAAAACGGTCAGATCGCCCTTCAGCCGCCCATCTTCGGCCAGCATAGGCGCCAGCTTCGCGCGGCCCGGTTTGGGCAGTTTGGACGCCATAATCCGGTCGAGCCAAGCCTCCGCGCCCGGCCCTGTCACCTCGAAGCGCGAAAAGCCCGAGATGTCCAAGAGACCCACGCCCTCGCGCACTGCCTTGCACTCTGCCGCCACAATGTCATGGGCGTTGGAGCGTTTGAGGGTGGGTGTCTCCTCAAAGCCATCGGGCGCGAAGTAGAGCGGCACCTCCAGTCCCCAACTTTGCCCCCAGCGCGCACCTGCGGCGCACATCGCGTCATAGGCGGGGGCCTTGTGCAGGGGCCTGCCCGCGGGCAATTGCTCGTTCGGATAGGTCATCACGAACCGGCGCGAATAAAACTGACCCGTCGTCTCTTTGATGTACTGCTTGTTCTCGGCCCACACACCGTAGCGGGCGACATCCATGCCCCAAACATCCGCCTCCGGGTGGCCATGGATCATCCATTCCGCCAGCGATTTGCCCACACCGCCGCCTTGCAAGAAGCCCGCCATCACAGCACAGGCGCACCAATAGCCGCGCTTGCCAGGCACCGGGCCCACCAGCGGGTTCCCATCGGGCGAGAAGGTAAACGCGCCATTGACCCAGGTTTTCACGCCGACCTCTTGCAAGCAGGGATAGCGGTTGAAGCCCAGTTCCAACTCGTGCTCGATCCGGTCGGTCTGCTCTTGAAACAGCTCCATCCCGTAATCCCACGGCGCGCCGTCCATGGCCCAATGCTCGTGCTCGATCTCATAGATGCCCAGCAAGACGCCCTTTTGATCCTGGCGCAGATAGGTGAACCCTTCCAGATCCACGGTCATCGGCATCTCGTAATCCAGCTCTTCAAGCTGGGGGATGCTGTCAGAGATCAGATAGTGGTGTTTAAGGGGCGAGACGGGAAGCTCAACGCCCGCCATGCGCCCCACCTGTTTGGCCCAAAGCCCTGCGGCATTAACCACATGCTCGCAGGTGATCGTGCCCTTGTCGGTCACAACCTCCCAGCCTTCCAGGGTTTGGTTCAACGCCTCGACCTTGGTGTGCTCGAACACGGACGCGCCGCGCTTTTTGGCAGCGCCCGCATAGGCATGCACCGTGCCCGTGGTGTCGATATAGCCCTCGCGATCCGCCCACATGCCGCCCAACAAACCGTCAGGGGCCATGATCGGGCACAGGTCTACCGCCTCCTCCGGCGTCACAAGACGGCAATCTTCGATGCCGATGCTTTGGAACACGCGGTAGGCCGATTGCAGCCATTCCCAGCGATCCGGGGTGCCCGCCATGGTCAAACCGCCGGTCATATGCAGACCGATGTCCTGACCGCTTTCCTCTTGGATCTCGCTGAGAAGGTCGATGGTGTAGGCTTGCAGACCGGCAATGTTGGGGTCCGCGTTGAGCGCGTGAATGCCGCCCGCTGCATGCCAGGACGAGCCTGCCGTCAGCACCGCGCGTTCGATCAAACAGACATCAGACCAGCCCATTTTGGCCAGGTGATAGAGGACATACGCCCCAACGACACCGCCCCCGATGACAACGACCCGATAGTGACTGTTCATTCGACCCTCCCGCCAAGTTTGACGGTATCCGAACGGCTCTGGACAGTCCTGTCCAGTCTTTTTGCGACCCTAAGGTGACGTTTTTGCGCCGGCACCATTTTCAGGGTGGCGCATGGCCCGTCAGTATCCGCCCATGGGGCGCGTGAGCCTATTCCCAGACAAACGTCCGATAGGCGCGATAGGCCGCCCGGCCCACACGCTCCCAGACCGAGCGCGCGGGCCCTTCGAGCCGCAGCACCCCACGCATCCCCAGGCGCAAGCTGCCCGTGTCCCCCACAAGCGTGGCCTTGGCCGCGAAGCGGGCGTTGGGCGTGTCCGGGTCGGTCGCAGGAGAGATGCTGCTGAGCGTCGCCTCAAACCGCCGAGCGGGGTCGAAATCCGGGTGAAACCGCGCAGGCGCCTCCAGATCGACCTTGGCGATCTCGGTTTGCGGGATTTGCACATCCAGCCGCAACGCGCTGGGATCCGCAATGCGCAGCACCTCGCCGCCCAGAAAGAAGAAGCTGCCAACACGCGCCTCCAACTCAGGCGCTGCGACCACCCCGGTGATGGGCGCGCGCAACTCAGCACTGTCGCGCTGATCCGCCAACCGGGCAATCTGAGCGGTGATCCGGGCAAGCTCGATGTCTTGCAAGGCAACCTCGGCGGCATCCCGGGCCACACGCGCGCTGTCCCGGCGGGCCAGCGCATCGGCATATTCCGCTTGGGTTTGCACCAAAGACAGTTCCACCTGGCGGGCATCGAACCGGGCAAGCGGCGCGCCTAGGGTCACCTGGTCCCCATTGGCCACCAGGGCCTCCTCCAACACGCCCGCCACGGGTGCGGTCAAGGTACGCAGGCCGGTGGAGCCGACCTCAGCGGGCAGCGACACGGTGGTGGGCAGGGGCACAAAGCCCGCCCCGATCAAAAGCGAGACAAGGGCCCCGTTGCGCAACCGGGCTGCGGTGATCATACGGGGTTTGGCCCGATGCTCGATCGCCGCAAACGTATCGCGAATGGGCTGAAGGTCATGGGTGCCCGCGCGGGGATTGGGCAGGTACAACAGCGCCCGAGGCTCGGCCCCCGCAGGGCCCAGCGGATGCACATCCGTGACCGGGCCTGCCAAGGCCTCCGTCAAGGTCGCGCTGAGGTCGGGGCGGGCGCCTGCCCGTGCTGCCAGGTCCTGCCCACCGGCGACTGCGATGTCGGTCACTTTGCCATCGCGCACCCAGCCCAGGATCGCCGCCTCCGCCCCGGTCAGCGCGCGGGTCAGGGTCAAGAACCGTTCCGCCTCGGGCTGCTCGCCGCTGGCCAGCGCGCGGGCCTGGGCCAAGACCTGACGCAAGGCATCGCTGTCGGGGTCCGCAAAGCGGTAGCGCGATGCGGCCCCCAGCAGCGACAGCCGCTCGAAAGCCAGCGCAATCGCCCCGCGCCCGCCCGACGGGTGGCGCGCCACAAGCGCGCCGGGCGCACCGGTGGGCAGGGCGATGGAGACGCCAAGCGCAGCTTCTGTTACCACCCCCTCGCGGCCCTTCTGCTCGGCCACCTGCTGGGCGCAGGCGCTCAGCACCTCCGCCAGCGGTGCATCGGCACCGGCGCTGCCAGCCAAGGGCACCGCTTGCACGTGGGCCTCGGCCCCACCGCCCCGTTGAAGGTGCAAAACCGCCACATCGCTGGACAGGGTGATGCCTGCGGCAAGACGCACCAGCGCGGTGGCATAGGCCTCGGCGGACAAGTCCGCCTCGAACACATTGGCGAGCGCTTGGGGCAGGCTTTCACGCGCAGGCGTATCAGGCGTGGGGCGGGGTGTGGTTGTGACCACAGGCTCGGGCTTGGTGACCGCTTTATCGCTCATGATCCGCCGCGCAGGACGAGGGTCGCCCCTGGCGGCACTTCCCGGTTCGGGGTCTCTAGCCCCAGGCGCACGCGCACGGTTTGGCTTACGCTGTCCAGGCGGGGATCGATGCTCAGCACCGTCACCTCAACGGGCTTGTCGCCCATTTCCGGGATCAGGCCCGGCAGAACGGCGCCGCTGGTCAGCCGCGCCCTCTCCGCCAAGGGGGCGAAGACCACAGCCTCCAACCGGGTCAGGTTCGCCACGGTCAGGATCGGTGTGCTGGGATCGGCCACATCCCCCGGCGTCAAGGACACCTCCACCACCGTGCCGTCGAACGGCATGCGGATGTCAAAACCTTTGAGCACAGCATTTTCCAGGGTCAGTTGCGCCTGGTGCTGGTCTACTTGGTCCTGGGCCATGGTCAGCTCCGCCTGGGCCAAGGCCACTGCTTGGGCCGCTTGCTCTACCTCCCAAGTGCGTGCGGCCCCGCTGGCGCGGGCCTTGACCACCCGGTCGCGCACCTGGGTGGCCTGGGTAAGTGCCGCCTGCGCCCGGGACACAGCGCCCGTGGCGCCCGCCACCACCTCGGCCAGGCTGACCCGCGCGCGCTGTGCCCTGGCATCGATCCGCGCAAGCAGCGTGCCTGCGCTCAACCGATCCCCCTCGCGCACGGGGATCGCCTCGATCCGGCCTGCGACCGTGGGCAGAATCTCCACCAACGCCTGGGGCTCCAGCACGCCGCGCATGTCTTGGGCCAAGCTGGGCAAAGCGGTGAGACAGCTCAATGCGATCAGAGCAGCGCGCAGCATATCCTTACCCTTTCGCAAAGCTCGAAAGACCCGAGAGAGAGATGTGGTGAGCCGCAAGGATGTGGATCATCCCACGCTTGGCGAGTGCTGCAAGTTTGGCGTCTGGCAGTTTGCGCATCCGATCCTCCGACAGCATTTTGAAGCCTTCCAGGCGTACCCGCTTTTCGCCTTGGCTGATGGTGACCGAACTGTCCTCGATCAACTCAAGCTCAAGAAACTCTGTCATGGCCGCGCGGGTGCGCGCCAAGGCTTCTTCGTAACGGCGGGCAAATTCCACCACCTCGTCCATCACAGCGCTGCCTGCGGTTCCCTCAAAAAGCGCGCGCCCTTCCACTGGGGCGTCCGAGAACTGGATGGAGGTCACATCAGCGCAGAGCACCATGTTGTCGCTGTCCTGGGATTGCTTGACCAACATGAACGGATACCGGCGAAGATAGGCGGGGATGTATTTGTCGCTCGCCCAGGTGCCATCCTTGTCCACATTGGGGTTCACACCCTTTTGGGTGCCCATCAAGGCCACCGGCATCGGCTCGTCTTCGCCTGTGATCACAATAGGATAGTGCCGCTGTGCTACCGCAAACTCGTCCATGGTAACTGGGATCGCATTGGCCTTCGCCGCAAACCCATAGTTGCGAGCCTCGGCGAGGTGAAAGGCGCTGTGGCGCTCGGGCACAAGGGGGGTCAGCGTGTGGTACAAATAGGGAAGCTGCAAGGTTTCGGGGGGCTTGTCATCCGGGTGGATCGCGCGTTTGACGGTCACTGTGGGGTCTCCCTTTCGAGGGGCAGCCGGGCTTGGAGCACCCGGCGGGCGGCTTGGGTCAATCGGGTCAGCAGCGATGCATCCGCGCGCTCGATGCGCAAAAGTATCGCCGTGCCATGGGGATGGTTCAAGAGGCAGCTGTCATCTGCGACGCTTGCGGTCAGCTTGACCAGCGCGTCGGCAGCCGCGAGGGCCGCGGTTTGCAGCGTGGAAGGTGCTGTGCACTGGGGCGCGTGGCGGGCCCGGGCCCAAAGAGGTGTGCCCTGGTCCAAGGTCAGCGTGGTGTCCGGCGGCAGCCAGGCAAGCAGCACAGGGTCCTGTGGGACCGACAGCACACCAAGGCGTTGGTTTTTCTCGGCCCACCCGCCTTGCAAC